>NZ_JAVKEA010000200.1:0-228397 GCF_040221695.1 Coleofasciculus sp. E2-BRE-01
AGGAAGGAAAGTAGACCAGTAGACAAGGAAGCTTTTTCACGAAAAACAGGGCGTTTCGGCTTTTTACAGTTAGCTTGACAGAACAAAATTCTGTACGGTTTTCCTCCCTTGTCTTCTTGTCACCTTGTCCCCCTTGTCTTGTCCCAACCCTAAAATAAAAAACCTACACCTGTAAGGTGTCAACCCCCCCCTAACGGCACAGGGGGTTCCTCTAGGGGACGAATAATCGTGGGGGCGGGTTCTTGTTCAGGTTGCTGAAAGATTCCCTCCAGCGCCTTTTCTAAACTTTCCGCCATAACGATGCGATTTTCATAAACAACAATCACCCGCGCTAAAATAGGCAAGCTATTGCGTTCGGCTTCCAGGTAAAGCGGTTCGACATACAGTAAGGATTGCTCAATCGGAATCACTAACAGATTCCCCTGAATCGCCCGTGAACCTTGACGATTCCACAGTGAAATTTGCTGAGAAATTACCGGATCTTGATTAATTAAGGCTTCAATTTGTTCGGGTCCGTAAATCAGTTCTTGTTTGGGAAACTGATATAAAAATAATTTGCCATAATTCTCACCATCTGAACGCCCTGCCAACCAAGCAATTAAATTATTACGTGCCTGAGGTGTAAAGGGATGGAGGAGAATGAACTCCTCATTCGTAGCCGTTGGCAATTTCATAATCAGGTAGTACGGTTCCAGAGGTTGCAACTCCCTGCCGTAAATCTCCTGGGGAATCCGCCACTGGTCTTCCCGATTGTAAAATACTTGGGGGTCAGTCATGTGATAGGTGAGCAACCGTTCCGACTGAACACTGAAGATATCAACCGGATAGCGAATATGACGTCGCAGTGCCGGAGGCATAGCATCTAATGGTTGGAATAGCGTGGGAAAAATCTTTGTCCAGGTTTGAATAATTGGATCGTCGGGGTCGGCAACATAGAATGTAATAGTACCGTCATAGGCATCAATGACGACTTTAACCGAATTGCGGATATAGTTAAATTCATTATCACCAGGGTCAGAATAGGGATAATGTTCGCTGGTGGTGTAGGCGTCAACAATCCAGTAAAGATAGGTTTGATCCGTTTCTACTTCCCCACCCTGAGGGTTAACACTGACAATATACGGATCGCGATCATAACGTAAGAACGGCGCGATCGCCCGAATCCGTTGGTTAATGTTGCGACGGAATAATACCTTGGTTTCCGGCGTAAAGTTGTCCGTAAACAGCATCTTCCAATCTTTGAGATACTCGGCAAACAACAGCCTGCGCCATAGTGAACTAATCTGAACACCCCCATTGCCATCGTAGGTGTTGTAAACATTATCCTCACCACTGGGATAATCGAATTCCCGCACTTTAGTGGGAGTCATCACATAATTTTCCGTGAGTTGTCCGTAGTAAATTCGTGGCGCACCAATCGGAATACTTTCGCGAATCAGTTGGCTAGACGTGGATAAATCTCCACCAACACCGAGATCAGCACCGGTGCCAATATCTTTAACAAAATAGTTGGGCAATCCACCACTCCCCACCCGATTCACGGGACTCATCGTAAAGCCATAGCCGTGGGTATAAACTAAGTGTTGGTTAACCCAGGTTTGGGCTTGTTCGGGAACCGATTCGTAGGATAATTCCCTCGGTGCAATAATCACCTGTTGCTTTTCAATCGTGAAACCGGGTGTGGGTACGGTTAGGGAAATCTCTGTGTCTTCTGCTTCTAGTTCATCGACTTCTTCTCCCGCAAAGGAAGGGGGAACACCCGTCACTTCTAACGGTAGTCTGTAGCGATCAATATCAGCATCTGGAAATTCGTAGTAGAGACGGATACGTTGTAGCTGACGATTAGTTTGCAGGATGGGACGAGCATCCCAGAGGCGGATATTGCGAATCGTTAAAATATTTTCATCTAAATCAGCACTGGTGAGTTCGCCTTCGGGGTTAAAGATTTCCACATTAATACTATCCAGATCAAACGCCGCTCGACTCAGAGCGATACTGCGTTCAATATAGGGGCGTTCCCGTTCCAATTCATTCGGCTGCACGCCAAACCGTTGCACCGTAGCCGGGATTAGCCAGCCTGCGATCGCGACCATCATCACATACAATCCCAGTAGGGAGAGTGTTCCCTTGCCACTCCTGTGCAGCGACTTAAACCCGATTATCGGTCTTAGGAGTAAAAATAAAGCAATCCCTAGGGCGAAAACACTTAACCCGGTATTAATCGGTAACTGGGCCTTAACATCGGTATAACTAGCCCCATAGGTAACGCCACGAGTGGAATACAGCAGTTCATAGCGCGATAGCCAATAATGGAACGCTACCGTCGCCATCGCCAATGAACCCAATCCATGTAAATGATAAAGTTGATGATCAGAAAATCCGGGAAACCGCCCATGAGACAGGCTATTTCCAGATACCAAATAGGTTAAGGTTACGGCGACTAAACCAAACAGACACAGCCCCCCCAGCCAAAAGTTTAATAGTTGCCACACCGGAAGTTTAAAGACATAGAAACTAATATCCGTGCCAAATAAAGGGTCATTCGCGTTAAAGGCGGTTGGCTGGAAATATTGCAAAATCCTTCCCCATTGTCCGAATACCACTAAGGCAAAAACTACTGGAAAAGCAACAGCCATCGCCGTTAACCAGAATTGGGAATTAACGACCAATGCGATGACAATGATGACTAAAACAATGAGTTGTATTATCTGTACCAGCAGCCGTAGCAATACATCGTGTATGGAACTCCAATCAAAAGGAGTTGGTAGGGGTGGGGTGACACTGGGTAAATTAAAATCAGGTTGCCAAACGGAGATAGCCACTTCGCCGTAATGGAGTAGCATTATCCCCACGAGTACGTCGAGGCAGAGTACGATTGGCAAGAGTAATCCTAACCTCAGCGCTAACGCTCCCTTTATCAGGTTGACGGGTGTAGAGTCTTGTGTAGGAGTCTTTGGTAGGGTTGGATTGAGTTGAGTAGTCCCCGGAGGTATCCTCGTGGCGTTGCCAACCTCCTTGGCGATAGTGGCGGGATACTTCAGCCGATTGGCGAGAAACAAATTACTGAGTAAAAATCCAGCGGATAAGCAGCCAACAAACGCCCACAAACCTAGCTGAGTCCGTAAGCGTAACCAGAATGCTGACAAATAGTCAAGCTCAATGAACCATAAAATTTCTGCAACCAGGTGAGCCAGCAAATCCCAGGCTAGCCACAACCCCAGAAGTAGGATGATAACTTTAAAAATGTGGTTCCCGAAGCGTTTAAACATATTGCTACAGAGCAGCGATAATATAAGTTATAGTAGTCGCCATCAAGCTGAGGACGAATGGCACTGACTTAAGCTGGGTCTGTAGTCGGCACGAAGCGTGCCAGCAGCGAAGACAGCACTGAATACAAACTCTACAGTTAGTATTATTCAGCTTAGGACAGGTTGAATGGCTCTCGCAACCACGTACCAGTAATCAACCTTTGTCAATAAGCTCTCATCTTTTCAAGGCTTGAAGGGGGAAATGCTTTGCCTGCCAAGCTTTTGAGCTGCTTGTCACCCCTTCAGGTTCCAGCTACAAATGGTTAGCAAACAAAATGATGATAATACGAAAAGCTACAGAAGCTGACATTCCTAACATCATAGCAATTGATCATATTGCAGTTGAAGAGGATGATCGAAAACAGCATATAAAAAAATGGGTGCTAGAGGGGAATACGGTAATTGCATTAGATGATGCCGATTTAATTGGTTACGCTGTGCTTGAATACACTTTCTTCTTCCAGGGATTTATCGCAATGTTGATGGTGAAACCGTCAAATCGAAGAAAAGGTGTTGGTACATCTCTAATCTCGCATTTAGAAAGAAATTGTAAAACAAGCAAGTTATTTACTTCAACGAATGAGTCCAATAAACCAATGCAAGAACTAATGGTGAAAATGGAATATCAACCGAGTGGGACTGTATATAATCTTGATGAAGGTGACCCAGAATTATTTTATTTCAAACTCCTTAAAAATGACTGCTAACAAATTTCTGAAGCCGAGGGCATTTAGGCCGCCGGTATCACCTAAAAATTTGTTTAACACGTAGTCCGTGGTAGCGTCAATACCTTGCTAGCCCCCTTACAAGGGTATGTATCATTCCAATAGGATATCCGAGATCGGATAGCGATGGAGCATGATTTTGACATCATGATACAGCAGAATCTTGTGGCAAACGGTACAACTACCATAAGTTTTGCTCAACTGTCAAGAAAAAGCCACTATTAATTCTATTGAGTCAAAAATAGCTAAAACCCTACCTGTCACAGGGATTCAATCTGGAGAAGAAAAATATTTTCAGTAACTTGTAATATCTAGCGTCATACAGGGAACACTTGCTAGAGTAAAGTCTAGACAGCAAAACAGAAAGGAAAACACCTCTGTATTCCGAGCAAATGGGCAAGCCAGAAATTAGGGATTGGTTTACAAGTCCCCTGTAAAAAGTCCTCCCACAAAAGCCGTGGGTGGCGTAACCAAGCGAAATGGTATCTACTGAGTTGCCTAAATACCCATAAGTCTTATGTCTGAATACACCGCCGCCAGCTTTGCCCCTGTACAAGGATTTATCGAAAAATCCCGCAAACTTCGAGATTTGTATGGATCTTCGCTAATCTTATCCTTTTTGAGTTTTAAACTGGTGCAAAAGGCAGAATGCTTAGGACTCACGGTAATTTCCCCAGGATTGCCCAATGTGGCGAAGGGAATGCCGAATCGGATTCTAGTTCGAGGGAAATTTGACCGCAATCTTGTCCAAAATACTCTCCTAAAAGAATGGCAGACTATTCTAAAGATTTGCCGAGTGTGGATAGAAGATAACTTGGGTATCCCCAAAAACCAGTATTGTTGGTCACAAACTCAAGGAAAAACAGGACAAAGCAAAGGGGAATGGGAACGCTGGGAAAGTTACACTTGGGAAGTCTTTTGGGGATATGGGGACTCGGTTCAAGCCGCCATGGATGACTTGGAAACTCGCAAACTGAGGCGGGATTGGATTGCCATAAACTGGGTGGGCGAGAGTTCCAGTTTAACCGGAACCGATGCGATCGCGTGGCATCAGTTGGGTAAGCTAGACTCTAATCTTGGTCGTTTACTCAGCCAATCGGAACAAGAAGAGATGGAACTATTTTATCGTCGCTTGTCGTGGCTTTTGGATAACCCCGATGAACGAGTCGGACAACCAAGTTTGTCTCTGGAAGAGTTGAGAAAAAAGCAATCTCCACCTGATCAGAATCGCCAATATTTTGAGCAAATTGGCAGGTATGTTGCGCCGAATGAACGCCTGAGTATTCCGGAACTGGTTAAGCGTTTAGTTACCTACGACGTGATTGCTGATCACATTGGTATCGATAGACTCAAAGCCAAAGATGATGACCCAGAATTTAAAGATATTATCCGGGAACCGGGATATTGGACTGCTTGGTTTATGGGGGATGGTGATAAAGTTGGGGATAAGTTGAAAGTCCTGGCGAGTCGCCATGATCATGATCCCCAGCAGCGAGACAAGGAACTCAAACATTTTACCGATTTAATTCGGAAATGGGGACAGGAGTTTCAGAGAAAGCCAGACTTATTTTCCCAGGGAAAAGGACGGGTCATCTATGCGGGTGGGGATGACTTCCTCGGCGTATTGTACAGTAACGAAACCCAATCATCAGAAACACCGGAGAAGCTAAAACCGATAGAGGCGTTGCAGTGGTTATTAGCCTTAGAATCCCACTGGGAAAACCAGCAACAGCAGATTAAACAAGACCTAAATCTGGATTTTACCTATAGTGTTGGCTTTGTTTGGGCAGGACATCAAGTTCCCCAACGGGATATTTTACAGCATTGTCGAGACGCTGAAAAACGGGCAAAGAATCAAGGACGCGATCGCGTGACGATTCGGGTGGTTTTTAATAGTGGTCAATCTGTGCAGTGGACTTGTCCCTGGGATTATCTGCATGTCTTAACCAACTATCGCGATCGCGATGGCAAGACCTGGAGTCAGGAACCGAATTGGGGTCATATTTACAGCGATTGGGCGCAGCTAAAAGCCCGTCATGCTATTCCCTTAAATGATAAATTCGGTAACGCTGATGACTCTATTGCCCTGGCTATCTTTGATTTATATTTTCGCGATCGCTCTCCCCGAACTGACCCAAAAAAACCGATTAACAAAGACTACCTCACCGATAGCGATAACTCTAAACATATTATTGGGCAGGATGCTTTAGAAGCAGATTTTATTCAATGGATTGATGGCTTAATTAATATTGGTTGGCAGTTATGTTCAAATTCTTAATTACAATTCAGCCTTTGGGCTTGATGTACGGCAGTTCTGGGGCATTTCTTTCACCGGAAAACTTAGTCGGGCGATCCGGAAGAAAGTTTCCGCCAGATGCAGCCACATTATCCGGTCTTTTCTTCAGTACCAATAAATCGATAGGCTTGGTGGAGCATAAAGAACTTCGAGAGAACTTAGTTATCGCCGGACCCTTTTGGGCAAATATAGATCAAGTCGATGATTTTTATGTTCCCCTCCCCCATCATAAGCTAATTGGTAAAACTACGTCTGATGAATGGCAAATTGTTGACCATCAATGGCGTCTCAAGTCCCAAGCCAGAAGCGATGAGATTGAGCCAGACGCGATAGAGTCGAGTGAATCCGATTATCACTGGCTCAGATTAGACTATTGGGATGATGAACCCGAACTTATTCAACAGGATGCTAAAGGAGATTCGCCTGCCGTTGCTGAGAATTCCTGGAACTATGTTTCTATCTTACACCCTCGTCTGAAAAAAGATGAGCGACATGTTTTAGGCGAAGATGGATTATTTCTGGAAACAGCAGTTCAGATGAAGGAAGATACCTGCTTAGTTTACCTTTCGACCTATGAATTACCCAAGGGTTGGTATCAATTTGGCGGCGAAAGTCATATTGTCGAAGTCAATAGTATAGAATTAACTCCAGAAACTCCAATCCAACAACGATTGCAACAGCCAATCAAAAAAGCATTTGCTTTAATTACCCCTGGGGTTTGGGGTTCAAAAGACCTATCCTATCGATATCCTAAGTATAAAGACTTTGCCCGTGACTACAACAAAATAAAGCTACTGACTGAAAAAGCCGTTCCCTACCGCTATCGAATTGGTTATGGAGAGCAGAAAAAAGAATCCTTTAAAACCCGCGCTCCCGGTCGTTTATCTCGTGGGCGTTATGCCGTACCAGCGGGTAGCGTTTATGTGCTTCCGGAACCCTTAAATAAGACATGGTGGGATTTTCCTACAGCCTGGTTTCCGGAAAAAGGGTTGTTGAAAAAGTTTGGTGTTAGTTTGTGTTTGCCGATTAATATTGAAGGAGTAAATGGTTAATGTACAAGAAAGCTTATGGTGTGATCGAAACCCTTGCCCCATTGCATGTGGGCGCAACAGCGGGTGAAGAAAGTGGGAATTTAAACCTAATTTTTAAGGATCAGTTTACGCAAACGGGGATTATTCCCGGTAGTTCGATTCGGGGACGATTGCGCTCCCAAATGCGACAGTCTCATGATGAAGCGGAAGCTAGCTATTGGTATGGACATGAAGCCGAATCAGAGTTATCAGAAAAGACAACCGAATCAGTCGTAAAATTTGAATATGCCTCAATTTTATGGTTACCTGTGTTTTGTCCAGGACAGCCGATAGTCTGGGTAAGTTGTCCGAAGTTGTTGAAGCGATATAAACGGATAGCTGGAAATCTTTCAAACTTACCTGACCCAGAACGTCTGAAATATAAAGGCTCACAGACCTTGACGCCCCTGAATATCAATGGGGAGAATAAATTATTTTTCAATTTTGGGTTTCTTACCGTTGAAGGAACGGAAAATTTATCAGCTTGGTTTCCTCTGGGTAACGAACTCCCATCCGTTGTCGTCGGTGATGATGAAATTGGCATGATTCACGATATGGCGTTGTATCGACAAAGTAGAGTGGCGTTGGAAAAAAATCAAAAACGGGTAAAAGGTAAGGCGTTTTTTAATACGGAAGCTTTACCAGAAGGGACGTTTATGGTATTTCCGATTGCGATTAAACAGTTAAATCCCCGTGAACCCAATGGTGAACCCAAATCCTGGCAACCCTTTGGCAAAAGCCACCAAGGGGACGTCTATCTTGGTGGATTAGAATCCATTGGCTTTGGTCACTGCGAAATCACCGTAAAGGGGGTATAAATATGGCTTTTGAAGCTTATAAATTAGATAAAATTGCCCACGATTTAGTGTTTGAGCATTGCGATAAAGGCGCTCATAGCCAAGTCTATAAGATGCGAACAACCGCCTCCTATGGACTGGAGCGATTTTGGGGAGAACAATTGCGACTGTATGATAAGCAAAAAGATATTTACTACCCTACAGCCGCCAGTAACTATTGGGCAGAGACTTGGCAACGGTTTTGTGAAATTCTCTCCCCTGCGGGGATTGAACTGCCTTCAGAGAAACTTGAACCCACGGATAAAGACGCCATCAAACGCATTACCGATTATCTCTGGGCTTTTGATCAAAAGCAGCGAAAAGTAGCCTTAGCGGTACTCATTCAACTGTGTGATTGCATGGTTTGGTGGTCACAACGGTATAAGCCCTTAAAACCAGACAATGATTCTCAGGAGAAGAAGGATGACTGATTCCGATGCTAATCATGTTCCGCTAATGTTCCAGGCACAAATTCCTGATCGCGGTAAAATTCAATATGCGGGTAATGTTAAACCTGCATCAAAATGGGTAGATCAATGGTTGCGAGGGTGTCCCCCATCACCTGCACAAGTTGACAAAACGATTCCAATTTGGAAACGTCGCCCCGTTCAACCCACCGTTAAATTACCCGAATTTGGTGACTCGGTAGAAACCCAAGACTATAAAATTCGCTGGCGGTTGATTACCAATAGTGGTCAAGATGAAGACGTAATTCGTCCGATAATTGGGGCGAAGGGATTACCCTTTTTCTCCGGTTCTAGCATGAAAGGGGCATTCCGTCGTGCTTGCTTAACCGATGCTGAACGCGATCGCTATTGTGGTGGTGAGGAGATTACTCCCCAAGGGGAAACCAAAACCGTTCCCGGTATCCTGCGTTTTCACGGCGGCTATCCGGTGGATATGACATCCTGGGCAAAGCGCGATCGCTTGGTTGATGTGGTTCACGGTCAACAACCCTATCAAGTGATAGATAGTGGTGCGAATCATAGCGCCAATGTGCAAATTTCCCTGTACCAATCCCAATTAAGGTTTGGGATTTCTAGTGTAGAACCCCTGAGTCAACAGGATTGGCAGCAGATTTGGCAGATTTGGGAACGGGCGCTATCCTATGGGATTGGGTCACGGGTGAGTGCTGGTTATGGCTATGTGGATAAAGTGAACCCAAATGGTTCAATTGTCCCCCTTAGCACTTCAGATCGCCGGATTCTCGTGGCTGAGTTGAAAGGAGAGGGACTCGCCTCTCAACTGCTGAATAAAGTCGGCGAGTTTCGCCCCAATATGTTCAAAGCCGTGTTGCGCGGACACACTCTACGCCTCTTAGCCGGGATAACGAATGAAACTGTGGCGCAAGCCTTAACCCAAAGGATTTGGGGAGGGATTGATGGGGATGCAACGGTGGGGAAGGTGGGGATTTTGTTTACCGTAGATGAAGGGAATCTACAGCCAGGAGAACATGTCTATAGACCTAATCGTAAGCCCATCTCCATGCCCACCTATACCCTCAAACAAGGCAGGTTAGAACTCTTGGCATACGGCGACATTTCCCCACAACTGCGGAAATTCCTGCGCTATCTGCTGCGCTTCTCCATGCTACTGGGCGGTTTTGGCAAATCCTGGCGACGGATTCACCACGGACTATTTTATCCTAGTTATTTCCAAAGAGGGGATAAGCCGATGATTGGGTGTCATTGGGAATTTTTACCCGGATCAAAAAAGCTATGGGTATTTAACAATGTGCCTAATCTGGCTTTAGTGACTCGCTTTTTAGAGGAAACCCGACAGAGTGCGATCGCGTGGCTGGAGTCAGCAGGCTATGAACCCCAAGGTTATGTGCAAGACTGGCGGGAAACTTGGCATCCGCATCGGGTTCAGGTTTGGGGACGTATTGCTAAAAATCAGCAGGATAGTCAAGCGGTTGAGTGGTTTCATCGGGCTTATTTTGCTCAACAGTCGATTAAAGATACCGAACTCACTGGATGGGCGGCTAAAAAAGGATTTGACAGTCAAGTGGGGCGAATTTGGCATCGCATGTATCCTCGGTATGTGAAGACGAGGGCGGGGGAATTGATTCGTCTTAAGGATGAATATATTGAGTTGCTGACGGTGTTTCCAGATGACTCAGAAGAAACAGAACAATTTTTGGAATTTTTGGATGAAACCAATGAATTCACCCCCCTTTGGGGAAGAAATCACGTAGGGACATAAGGCTTGCGTCCTTCCCCAAGCTTGCACTATAAATGAGGATCAATAACCATCATGAACATTTGGATTATTACAATAGGCAATAGTGATGTTCAACTCTGGACAAAAGACCATTGGACAAATCTGTACAGAACAGTTAGGAGTCAGTTAGGTGATCGTGGATTTACACCCACAGAGGGAACAGATGACCGCTTTTTAGTTCCTGGGAGAGTGATGGGTACAGTGTATGGTCAATCTCAGGCACAGGACTATTGGCATGACTTAGCCTTTCCCTTACTCGATAATTTTGTTGGGCTTGTTCAGCACGAAAACATAAAAATCGACCAAATTATTTTAATTTTGACCGACCAAGAAGTCGTATTTAGTCGATCACAACGGCGATCAACCCAGTCGGCTTACTGGCAAGACACCTGTACCTTGGAGCCAATTGTAGCAACCTATCTTAAAGACAAACTTCCTCAAGCCCAACTTAAATCCCTCTTACTGCAACCCCAATCCCCAACCGAAGGGTTAGATGATTGGGATAGTGTTCTGAAACTAATTCAGTCAGAATTAGCTCAACTTGACTTTCCTGATTCTGCAACAATTTATGTCAGTCACCAAGCCAGTACCCCAGCTATTTCTTCAGCCGTTCAATTTATGAGTCTCGCCCGATTTGGCAAACGGGTGCAATTTTTAGTCAGTAATGAATATAACCTAGAACGTCCGGCGAATGTTATTGGTAACTCCCAATATCTGCGGGGAATTCAAGTACAACAGGTGAAGGGATTAATTCAATCTGGGACTCCTGGTGCGGCGTTGCACTTGTTAGAATTCGCGGAACTTAAGGGAAGTTTAGAGGCGTCGGTAGTTGCTGAGTTGGAAAAACTGGTGGATTTTTTCAATCTGAATCGTTCCCTAACAGATAAGTCAAGTGAATTTGACGTTCAAGCAGCAACGGCGCGAATTGTTGATGGGATTGCCTTGATTGAACGATTATTTGAGCAAAAGAATTATCTGCCCGGAATTGCGCTATTGGCGGCGGCGCAAGAGACGTTTTTGCGGTGTGCGATTACCACGGAGATTAAGGGGCGTTCAGTTTCGTTATCGATTAATGGAACTCAGCAAAGTTTTCCGGCGGCGGATTTAATTCAATGGCTAAGGAGAGGGTTACAGTTTGTTTCTACGGATGACTTGAAGCACTATTGGTCTGTATCGGGTTCGAGTAAGGAAGCGGTTAATCAAACTATCAAGACGCTGAAACTAGAGACATTAAAGCAATTACAGTTTCCTATTGATGACAACCGATTCAAGCGTCAACCCAACCAAATCGGCAAAAATGAATTTATGCTCAAATGGCTGTGTCATCTCCGGTCAGATTTTCAGCCGTGGGAGTTATTGCAATGGTCATGTATCAAGAAAAATGAAGAAGAAGAATATGAAGATGATATCCGTAACAAATTGATGCATAATTTGCAAGGAGTCAAGCCGGAGGATGTGGTTAAGTATTTATTGGGTAATCAAAAGAGTCCTGATACATCGGTTATCCAGGTGTATCAGACCCAGATAAAACCGCAATTTATCGCAGCGATTCATCTATGGGGTTTGCCGTTTACTGAACCGAAGTTGGCGGAGAGGTTGCAAGGTCTGGCGGATGGGATTCGGATTCAATCAACTTATGATAAGTAATTTATTTTCTCTGGGCAAATTGTCAGTTATTTTCCCGATTAAATAGTTACTGAATTCGATGAACCGATTACTGGACTGGTGTTCTAGGGAGACTTCAGATCAACGATACCGTGCCGCAACTGCTTGTGCGGCTTGGCGATGCTTTTCCACTAAATCGGGTGGGGAGAGGACTTGAGCGCATCCCATATAACGGTAGACCCAGCGACTGAACTCGTGGAAGGAACGCGGGGGAAGCTTGATCATGTAATCGACGTGAATATATTCACCGTTGCTATCTTTCTTGGCACGAAGTTTTTGATGGGGGTGGCGACATTCACCTTCTAAAATAAAAGTGGTTACTGGGGGAAAAAATCTAACTTTCACCTCTTCTAATAATAACTTTCCCTGCCGTTCTAGTTGTTGGTCACAGGGAGTTCCCAGATAAATACCCCAGCCAGTGGTCATCAGCTTTTGCGCTTCCTTGAGACTTTCTCGCTGTTTTTGCTGTCCTCGTCCTGTTGGGTCAATATGATGGCAGTAGTCTTTAAACCGATCTAATCGTCCTACCTCTAGATGTTGGTTTTCTGAGTATTCGTAAAGCAGATACCAGGCAATGTCATGGTAAAACAGTTGTAAGGGATAAACCTGGATATAGCCCGTTCGCTGTCCATAGGGTTCCCGATGGCGGTAAAGTTCGACTAACTGACCTTTGGCGATCGCGACTTCTAATGCATCTAAGCAGTGAAATAAGGTGTGGCGGTTCTTGCCTTTGGCTTGCATTTGCTGGGGGTCAGTGTAGATTATCGGGCGATTCAGATAGGCACGCACCGGGTAAGAGAAGTCGCCGTTACTGTCTAAATCTAATCCCCGCAATCGCTTCTCTAGAATCTGATAAATTTCGCGGATTGTGGGATCGCCTTGGTAAACTGCTTGGGAATGTAGGGCGTTGAATGCTACTTTTAGTTCCTCCCAACTCATGACGCCAGTTCCCAGGTAATATCCCCAACGATACATTCGGCGGTCGAGAATGCCAAACTCTCGTAGGGTTTCTAAGTCTTTGCGGAGAGTGCCAATAGAGGGATAGTTGTCAGGGAAGGTGATACCGAGGGATTGGGCAAATTCCTGTTCCTTCTTTTGCAGAGGTTCTAAGGCATTGTGATGTTGACCCTTTTTGGGTCGGTCTAAAGGGTTGCAACAGCCGATGCCGGGGTGATTGATCAAGGTAGCGATTAGTAGCAAAATTCGCTCGAACGAGAGGCGATCGGCGTAGGGGTGGAGTTGAGGTTTCTTAGGCATAGCTATCTAAGATAATCCAACTCGATATTAACAGGCAAGAGAAAAGAAACTACTATTGAACCTAAAAAAATAGACTGACAAGGATTTTATAAGCGTTAATGTACGGGGATTTTGCTTGACATTGTAATCAAAGTTTGAATAGTGTCTTTTTGTGGTTTTTTCTGGGATTTGAAGTTAGGCTAATTTTTATCAATCGTAGAAATCAACAGGGAAACGCGATCCCGTACAGGTTTTTCATCTCTTAAACTAACCTTAAACCAATCTTCACATTAAGCTAATGACACCTTCAGTTATAACCACAGGATTAATTTTGGCACTGATCACCGTGCAGTGTCATTCACCAGGAAATCCACCAGTTTCTCCCACCGAAGAGGCAGTGAATCCTATGTCCCTATCTGAATCTCCAGTAACAAGTCAACAGGATAACGCTGTCGAATCACCATCACCAAAACCAACAGAAACAGTCAGCCCAAATGGAGAAGAAAATCTGCCGGGATGCGTGAATTGGAACTGCAATTGCAGTGACTTCACTACACAAAAGGAAGCCCAAAGGGTGCTGGACGAGTTCCCGGACGATCCTCATGGGTTGGATAAGAACAATGATGGAGTAGCTTGTGAGAGTTTGCCGTAATTGTTCATTGGTCATTTTTTAGTTTATCACTCAAACATCCTCCAGTAAAATTTGTTACTGCATTAATCATGTATATTTCACCTCGCGCAGCCAGAGTGCGTAATAGTCTGGTGTCTCTATTCATGCCCAAGTGCAATTACCTTTAACAGAACAGATTCTTTTATTCGGAAAGTCACAGGTGACAACTCAGGCAGTTCGAGCCTGTTTGTGGCGGGATATTCCCATCGCTTATTTGTCTCGCATGGGCTATTGTTATGGGCGACTGATGTCTATTGAACGGGGCTATCGCCAACTGGCTCATTATCAGCAGCAGTTGGTGATAGGTGAAAGGTTGACGGCAGCACGGGCAATTGTCATCGCTAAGCTTAGGAATTGTCGCATATTAATGCGGCGACAACGGCAGCACAATCGCTCGAAAAAACTAGAAAAGGTGTTGCAAAGTTTAGATTATTTGGCAAATCAAGCTAGTCAAGCGGATTCGATTGAACAGCTAATGGGGTTTGAAGGGGCAGGAGCAGCACAATATTTTGAGGTGTTTGGAGAGTGTTTGGCTAATTCAGAGTTTGTATTTACCCAGAGAACTCGCCGCCCTCCAGGGAATCCAGTTAATGCAATGCTAAGTTTTGGTTATCAAATTTTGTGGAATCATTTACTGGCACTAATTGAGCTTCAGGGGCTTGATCCCTATCAGGCATCTCTACATCAGGGGCATGAACGTCATGCGGCGTTGGCGTCGGATTTAATTGAAGAATTTCGCGCCCCTTTGGTTGATGCTTTAGTAATGTGGCTAGTTAATCGACATATCATCAATGAATTGCAAGATTTTTTCTATAAAGATGGGGGGTGTTATCTCAATGAATCTGGGCGTAAGAAGTTTCTCCATGCATTTGTACAGCGAATGGAGGAGGAAATTCAAGATGAGGCAGGGGGTAAGCACCCAAAATGGGACTTGCTTAATCAGCAAGTCAAAGCTTATAAGCAGTTTGTTTATAATCCTAGCCAGGGATATCACCCCTATCAAAATCGATAGAGAATGCTTTTGTATGTAGTAGCCTATGACATTCCTGATGACAAACGCCGGAAAAAGGTATCCGATTTATTGGAAGGGTATGGTCGGCGAGTGCAGTATTCGGTGTTTGAGTGCCAACTTTGTAGGTCGAAATTTGATGAATTGCGGTCTAGACTGCAAAAACGGGTCAAGTTATCGGAAGATAGCATTAGATTTTATCCTTTGTCGCGGCACACTCTGGGGCAGGTAGAAACGTGGGGTATTGGTTCACCTGTCCCAAAGCCAACTGGAAGTACAATTATTTAATTTGGCGAAGGTCAGGTAAAATGCCGGAAAATCCTATTGTTTCGTTCTGAACCTCGCTGCCTTGTCCTGTAAGGGTTTGAGCAATTTTCGCGGCAAGATTTTTGGGATTTTGGCAAGTGTTGGCGCTGAACCTCGCTAACCGCCTCTGGAATTCAGGCAGGGCAAGGGGTTAAAATCGAGGGGTCCCCACTCGCTGGGGAAATCAGTTGAATGGAAACACTGTTTCTTGTACTCATCCCAGGCTGGGGTATAGGTCCCCACTCGCTGGGGAAATCAGTTGAATGGAAACTGAGTCCAGAGGTGTAAGCTCTACGTTTGTCGTCTAGTCCCCACTCGCTGGGGAAATCAGTTGAATGGAAACCTGTTTGGATGTAGAATAGGTCGCCGCCAATGTCCTGTCCCCACTCGCTGGGGAAATCAGTTCAAACTGGAAGCATAAGTTGTCCGTTTTCTTTGGCTGTAACCCTCATTCCCTCGTAGGAGGGAGGGAGAGCGACAATCGGACTTGGGTAGAACCATAAAGTGTCCCGCCAGTTGTAAAAATCTGATGTAGCCATAAGTGTATTGACTACAAGGTTTTTGGAGTTCAACCCTTTCAATCAGAGTGCGATCGCGTTGAGGAGCCATCAGGTGAACAAACCCAAAAGATAGTAACTCGAATCGATCCAGGCAAACTATTCACAACGATGAACTTGCAGCTTCTGATTGAGTCGTTGTTGAATTTGGTCTAACCACACCGGAACCACAGGCTGACCTGCCTTTAACAATGCGATCGCTTCTTCCCAGTCAAGTTCTACTAATACGATGACATTTAATTTGTCAAGACGAGACTAATCTGACAACGATTACAAATAATTAGTCAATCTACAGCCTTGGAGCCTTCTGCTTCTTGAGCAAAAAGCCCGTGACGAGGATTGAACTCGTGACCTCACCCTTACCAAGGGTGTGCTCTACCACTGAGCTACACGGGCTTATGTAATGGACGTTTTTAATACACATACCCTCTAAAAATTAGAGTCATGTGATGGGCCGAGTTGGATTTGAACCAACGTAGGCAAAGCCAGCGGATTTACAGTCCGCCCCCATTAACCACTCGGGCATCGACCCATTTCGTTCACAGTTATTAATACTAGCACAACTTTTAATTTGTGTTCAACTTTATTTTTCCGACTTCCCCATCTCCCCCATCTCCCTCATCTTCCCCATCTCCCTCATCTCCCTCATCTCCCCCATCTCCCCCATCTCCCCCATCTGCCCATCTGCCCATCTGCCCCGTATCGCTATTTTGTATCAAAAATAACAATTCCTCAGATAAGCTCGCTCTAATATCACAGCTTAACCTTGTTTATCTCTATCGACAAACAGAATTAGCCGAGGAATATTTATACAAATGGTTAGACGATTAGGGCGACGCAAATTTTTGATCTATGGCTCCGCCACATTAGGCACCAGTATTCTCCTCAAAGCCTGTAGTGAGCCGCCAGCACCGGATACCACCGGAGAGGCGACAACCTCTGACTCGGCGGCGGCTGGTGGTAATGGTGACACGATAAAAGTCGGGATTCTCCATTCCCTCAGTGGCACAATGGCGATTAGTGAAAAAAGCGTCGTGGATGCCGAACAACTCGCCATTGAGGAAATCAACGCCGCTGGGGGTGTCCTGGGTAAGCAGATTGAACCGATTGTGGAAGACGGTGCCTCAGATTGGCCCACGTTTGCGGAGAAAGCCAGAAAGCTAATTGACCAAGATAAAGTGGTCAGCATTTTTGGCTGCTGGACATCTGCTAGCCGTAAGGCGGTATTGCCCGTCTTTGAAGAGAAAAAACATATACTCTGGTATCCTGTGCAGTACGAGGGTCAAGAGTGTTCTAACAATATCTTCTATACAGGTGCTGCTCCGAATCAGCAGATTGAACCAGCCGTGGATTGGTTGCTGGAGAATAAGGGCAAACAATTCTTCCTGATTGGTTCTGACTATGTGTTTCCCCGTACCGCTAATACAATTATTAAGGCACAGCTTGCAGAACTGGGTGGCGAAACTGTTGGCGAGGATTACTTGCCTCTGGGAAATACAGAAGTTACCCCAATCATTACTAAAATCCGCGCCGCGTTACCAGACGGGGGCGTTATCTTTAATACCCTCAACGGTGATAGTAATGTGGCATTTTTCAAACAGCTACAGGGTGCGGGTTTGACCCCGGATAAATATCCGGTTATGTCTGTGAGTATTGCTGAAGAAGAAGTCAAGGCAATTGGTACAGAATACCTGAAAGATCAGTATGCGGCGTGGAACTACTTCCAAACCGTTGATACACCAGAAAACCAGGAATTTGTCAATGCCTTTAAGGCAAAATATGGTGAAGACCGCGTGACTAATGACCCCATGGAAGCGGCTTATATTGGCGTTTACTTGTGGAAGCAAGCAGTTGAACAAGCAGGAACGGCTGATGATTTAGAGGCAGTTCGCAAAGCGGCTTATGGTCAGAAATTTGAAGCCCCTGAAGGGATGGTTACGATGAATCCTAACCATCATCTCTCGAAGGTGGTACGAATTGGAAAAGTGGGAGAGGATGGTTTGTTTGAAATTGTTAATGAGACGGAAGCGGCGGTTGAACCTATTCCCTGGAATCAATTTGTTGCCGATACTAAGGGATTAGGCTGTGATTGGTCTGATCCGAGTAAGGGGGGTAAATACAACTTAAAAGACGTATAGCCCATGAAAGAGGGTGTGGGGTGTAGGGGCGGGTTTTACAGATAACTTATGGCTACAAACTGATAACTTGACTAAACCCGCCCTTGGGGGAAATAGGAGAGAGAGAATATTTTTTCCAATTACCAATCCCTAATCACCCATCAACCATCAACCATTAACGTAGAAAATTGTGTTAGCAGGACTTTTAGATAGTCTCTATGGCGGTATCAGTATTGGCGCTGTTTTATTAATAGCAGCGCTGGGATTAGCCATTGTGTTCGGACTCATGGGTGTGATCAACTTGGCACACGGGGAGTTGATGATGCTGGGTGCTTATACGACCTTTGTTGTCCAAAATGGGTTCAAGTCTCTGGGAGAACCTTGGTTTGAAACCTATATCTTATTTGCCATACCGATCGCGTTTCTGGTAACCGCCCTGGTGGGATTGGTTCTGGAACGGGGGGTTATCCGCTTTCTGTACGGGCGTCCCCTGGAAACCTTGCTGGCAACCTGGGGCGTTAGTCTAATTTTGCAGCAGTTTGTCCGTAGTGTGAATTGGGTGATGGTGATTGGGATTGCCCTATTTTGCCTGCTGTTTTTTGGGGCGCTATGGGTAATATCTCGTCGGGCAGATTTTCAGAGGATTCGCTCTTGGGCAATCCCGCTCATGGTAATACTATCCCTGGGAATTGCCTTTACGATTGGCAAGGTTTTGAGTGAAACTTCTGCCCTCACCTTAACTAAGCCTTGGTTTGGTACTCAAGGTGTTGATGTCACCGCGCCAAGTTGGATGCGGGGGGGATGGATGGTGGAGTTGTCAGAAGGCAGCTTTCAGTTATCGTATGTCCGATTATTTATTATTGGGCTAACGATTCTTTGCATCACGGGAATTTACCTATTTTTACAGCGTTCAGCTTGGGGATTGCGGATTCGCGCTGTAACTCAAAATCGGAGTATGAGCGCTTGTTTGGGAATTCCTACGGGTAAGGTTGATGCGTTAACCTTTGCTATTGGTTCGGGGTTAGCGGGGGTTGCAGGTTGTGCGATTAGTTTGCTGGGTTCAGTTAGTCCGAATACCGGTCAGAACTATGTAGTCGATACGTTCATGGTGGTGGTGGTTGGCGGCGTTGGTAAATTGGTGGGTTCGATTGTGGCGGCGTTAGCGATTGGGACAATTAATTACCTGATTGGTTCGGGAATACTGGCTTTGCTCTTTCAGCCCATTGAGCCGTTATTTGAGTTCTTTACCTTCTTTGCCACCACCAGTATGGCAAAGGTGATGGTGTTTGCCCTAATTATTATCTTCCTGCAAATTCGACCGGGCGGGATTTTCCCACAGAAAGGACGATCTTATGAATTGTGAGGGAAGTGTTCCCTATTCCCTGTTCCCTGTTCCCTGTTCCCTGTTCCCTAACCAATGACATCTGACTCTGTACTTGAAATTCCCGGAATAGACCAACGGCGAAAGCGTCGTCAATCCCTACTGATTGAAGTGGGTGTGGTGACGGTCATCGCCCTGCTGCTGATTATTGTGTTTCCGTTGGCGCTGTCTGACTTTCGCCTGAGCTTGTTGGGGCGATTTTTGGCATTGGCGATCGCGGCTTTGGCAATTGACTTGATTTGGGGCTATACCGGACTTTTAAGTCTGGGTCATGGCATCTTTTTCGCGCTGGGCGGTTATGCGTTGGCAATGCACTTGAAATTAGCCCCCTTGGAAGGCGATGGTTTACCAGAATTTATGAGTCTCTATGGGGTGGAGAAATTGCCCTGGTTTTGGCAACCCTTTGATTCCTTTGGGTTTGCTGTCTTTGCCGTTATTATTGTTCCGGCTGTCGTCGGCGGCTTGTTTGGTTATCTTGTCTTTCGTAACCGGATTCGGGGTGTTTATTTTTCTATCCTCACCCAAGCCGCGACAATTGTCTTTTTCAATTTCTTCAATGGTCAACAGAAACTATTCAACGGCACGAATGGTTTGACCAATTACCAAACCTTGCTGGGGGCTGATGTGAATGCCAGCCGAACCCAGTTTATCTTTTATACCATTACAATTCTGTTGCTGGTTGTCTCTTATGCCTTATGTCGCTGGCTGACTCAGGGGCGTTTTGGACGCTTGCTGGTGGCAATTCGCGATGATGAAAATCGGGTGCGGTTTTCGGGATACAATCCCACCGGATTTAAGGTGTTAGTCTTTGGTATTTCTGCGGCATTGGCGGGAATAGCGGGTGCAATGTTCACGCTGCAAACGGGTATTGTTTCACCGAAGGCGATGGATATTGCCTTTTCCATTGAAATGGTGATTTGGGTGGCGGTTGGTGGGCGTGCCACACTGGTGGGCGCAATTCTAGGGGCGCTGGTGGTTAATTTTGCCAAAAGTATTTTAAGTGAAAACTTTGCCGAAAGTTGGCTCTTTTTCCAAGGCGGATTATTTTTGCTGGTGGTGACGGTGTTGCCGAGTGGAATTGTCGGGTGGTGGCGGTATTCCGGATATCCGGCGTTGCTGAGTCTATTCGGTAAGCGAAAAGAGGTGATTACATATCCCAGTTTAGAAGAAGACCCTGAGGTGCAACGTGAACGAGAGGAGATTAGTCATTAGTTGTTTGTCCTTTGTCATTCGTCATTCGTTCTGGGTTAGCTCAACTTCTGCCAACTATGAATCAACAAATTTTAGCCATTGAAGATTTAACCGTTAGTTTTGATGGCTTTAAGGCACTCAATAACCTCAACTTCAGTATGGATACTGGAGAGTTACGGGTGATTATTGGACCCAATGGTGCGGGAAAAACGACGTTCCTCGATGTGATTACGGGTAAAGTCCAGCCAACTAGAGGACGAGTTCTGTTTAAAGGACGCAATCTGCGGCGCAAATCTGAAGATATTATTGTGCGGATGGGGATTGGTCGTAAATTTCAAACCCCGCGAGTTTACCTCAATCTAACGGTTCGAGAAAATTTAGACTTAGCCTGTAATCGCAGTAAAAATGTTTTTTCAACGCTGTTTGGGCGTCCTGCTGCATCGGAACGACGCACGGTGTTAGGGTTATTAGAAACAATTGGTTTAGTTCCCAAAGCCGATTTACAAGCCGATTTACTCTCCCATGGGGAAAAGCAACGGTTAGAGATTGGTATGTTGGTGGCGCAATCCCCGGATTTATTGCTGGTTGATGAACCTGTGGCTGGGTTGACCGATGAAGAGACCGAAAATATTGCTGACTTACTGATTAATTTAGCTGAGAGTCATTCAATTATTGTGATTGAACATGATATGGAATTCGTGCGGCTGATTGCCCGTAAGGTGACGGTACTGCATGAGGGTTCGGTGTTATGTGAAGGGAGTATCGATGAGGTGCATAATGACCCGCGTGTGGTGGAAGTGTATTTAGGGCGAGAGTCCTCGATTAGCGCCCATCAAATGAAACTGCTGCGAATTGTCACCGCTATGGCTTGGTCTGATGGGGATTTAGCACCGGAAGAAGCAGAGTTAATTATTGCTCGCTTGAGTCAATTGTTTTCAACGGATGTTGAAGAACAGAAGAAGTTACAAACCGAACTCCGGGATTATTTAGCCGCTAATGTTGATATTGATGAGTTGGTGGCTCAAATTGAAAGTCCTGAAGAACGGGAGTTAATTCTGAAGTTGGGATATGAGGTGATTAATGTTAGCGCCCGCACGCCTAATGAACCGACGATTAATGAACAAGAAGCAGCCGCTTACAAAGAACTGGTGAAGCTTCTGGATTTACCGGAAGTCGTGGTGAATCGCTTGGAGGTAGACAGGGAATCCTAACGTCCATTACCGCCGTTGCAAATCGGTTCATATTCTTCTCTTTTTTCTCTTATCGTCTTGTAATCAAGATAGGTTGTATCCCCTACTGCTAGTACGATTGGTAGTTCAGAGATGAGATAAAGTTAAAGAAAAAATTCGGTTCAGTCAAATTGGATACTTAAAAAAAAAAAAATAAACCATACTATTCACAAGCTACTTGTATCAAGGATATAAGGAATGATTGCTTATTTAACTGATACTGGGTATGAAGTTTCGACTTTGGTGGATCTACTGGGCTACAGAGCGCAAAATCAGTCTGACAAAACGGCTTATACCTTTTTGCAGGACGGAGAAACACAAGCAGATAGCCTAACTTATAAAGAATTGGATAGACAAGCACGGGTGATCGCCGCCAAGCTTCAGAGTCTCGGTGTCACTGGCTCCCGTGCCTTGCTGCTCTACCCACCCGGTCTGGAGTTTGTTGGTGCCTTCTTTGGGTGTTTATATGCTGGGGTAGTGGCTGTTCCCGCTTATCCACCCCGGCGCAACCAAAATATGTCTAGGCTACAAGCGATTGTGGCTTCTTCCCAGGCAACAGTAGCGCTGACCACGACATCCTTATTAAGCCGCGTAGAAAGTCGCTTTACCGAGGAGCCAGAATTAGCTCAGTTGCCCTGGCTAACCACGGATAATATCGCCAGCGACCAAGCACAAGCATGGCAGCAACCGGACGTGAGCAGAAACACCCTGGCTTTCCTCCAGTACACCTCAGGTTCAACGGGTACGCCAAAAGGTGTCATGGTTAGCCACGGTAATTTATTACACAATTCCGCTGTAATCCACAAAAGTTTTGCCGATACACCCAACAGTCGGGGTGTAAGCTGGCTACCCCATTACCACGATATGGGATTAATTGGGGGGGTACTGCAACCTCTCTATGTGGGTATGCCGATAGTTTTAATGTCAGCCGTGATGTTTATGCAAAAGCCTTGGCGCTGGCTACAAGCAATTTCCCACTACAAAGCGACGACTAGCGGTGGACCGAATTTTGCCTATGATCTTTGTATTCGTAAGATTACCCCTGAACAACGGGCAAGTCTTGACTTGAGTAACTGGGAAGTAGCGTTCACCGGAGCTGAACCTGTCCGTGCTGAAACACTAGAGCAGTTTGCTGCTACGTTTGCTGATTGTGGCTTCCGACGGGAGGCATTTCACCCCTGCTACGGAATGGCAGAAACAACTTTGATGGTTTCGGGAGGGTTGAGAAACGATCCACCTGTTATGCGCCAAGTTGATGGGACAGCACTCGAACGAAACCAAGTAGTGACGGCGACAAGCAACCAGGAAATCACGCGAACCCTTGTCGGCTGCGGTCAGAGTTTATTAGACCAAAAAATCGTAATTGTCGATCCCGAATTTCTAACTCCCTGTCCCGCTAACCAAGTGGGAGAAATTTGGGTATCGGGTTCGAGTGTAGCTCAGGGCTATTGGAATCGACGTGAGGAGACAGAACAGGCGTTTCATGCCTATCTAGCAGATACGGGTGACGAACCCTTTTTACGCACGGGGGACTTGGGATTTTTGCAGGATGGTGAGTTATTTATCACCGGGCGGATTAAAGATGTAATTATCATCCGGGGACAAAACCATTATCCCCACGACATTGAACTCACCGTAGAGAAGAGCCACCCGGCACTAAGGTCTGGTTGTGGAGCGGCGTTCGCGGTGGAGGTAAAGGGCGAAGAGCGACTGGTAGTTGTTCAGGAGGTAGAGCGGAGTTACCTGCGGAAGCTGAATGTGGATGAGGTGATAGAGAGTATCCGTCGGGCTGTAACAGCAGAACACGCTCTACAGCTTTATGCCACAGTCCTAGTTAAAACTGGGAGTATCCCCAAGACTTCGAGTGGTAAAATTCAGCGCTATGCCTGTCGGTCTGGATTTCTAACCGGGAGTTTGAATGTTGTGGAGGATTGGAGTGAGACTCCTCAGGGCAAATCGAAATTCATCCATCTAAAGGCTGAGGTCGAATCCATGTTACAGGAACTATCAACTAGCCGATAAAAAAGAGTGCTTTTGGTAAAGTGAAATTTGACAAGTTTTATAGCAACTGACTTTTGCTCTTTGGACAACCGAGAGTCATAAAAGAAGGCTAATTCACACGAGTAAGGTCTAAACAATGGAAATTCAGGGTTCTCAAGCAATGACATCTTCAGGCTCGGAAAGTCTCCCAGTCGAGATTCAACGCAATGCAGGCAAGAATCTGCCAACAGCGACAGAGATTCAAGAGTGGATCGTCTCCTATTTAGCTCAACTGCTAGAAATCGATCCAGATGAAGTGAATGTCGCGATTCCCTTCGACCAATACGGGTTTGATTCCTCAGTTGCCGTCGGTATGACCGGTGATTTAGAGGATTGGGTGGGTAGAAAAATTGATCCAACTCTGCTGTACGATTACCCCACCATTGAAACTTTAGCTCAGCATTTAGCTGAGGAATTCAAACTCAGACAGTAGAACGCCATAACTTAAGGGCAAAATACCATTTGTCCTTACTTGGACGCTTTCAGGAGAATTTCATGATCAATGCCACCAAAGATCCGGGTCTAGCAAACAAAAGTTCGACTGTATCCGATGGAAAAGTAAAGAAGCATATAAAACTGGCAGAAATCACCTATCGGCGTAATACTGAGTCTGACTTTACTGAGAAAATAGAGGAACTGGATAGGAACTTCAACTATAGCAGCAACAGCGACTATTATTGGGGCGAACCCGAACTTTCACTGCTTTACGGTACCCCACTCTACGAACAAGCTTCCTCCTCACAAAAGTTAGCTCTCAATCACCTTTATTGGGCAACTCAGTATAATCAGACGGCGGCGACTGAAGCAAATGCCGTACTTTACAATCAGGTGACGGCTGGAGTTTTTCGAGCGTTTAGCGATTACGAAGCGCTCTGCCAAGAGCTAGATCTTGAAACAGCTCAGGAACGGCATCATATTCATGCCTTCCATATGATGGGGTACAAAACGAAGAAAGCTCTGTTAGGTTCCACATTTAATACTTCTATTCAAGGGAAGTCTTACAAAAAAAACGATTCCCGTCGAGGATTTACACCAAAACAGCTCTTCACCTTTAATATGCTAGGTTCGCCTTTGTCGGGATTTCAGGAAACTGCCTTGCGTTTCATCACCAACAAAGTAATGCTGAGAAAGCAAGCCCATTGCTATTCTCAGTATTTAAGAGAGTTGGAAGAGAAAGGCGAGTCAATTCCCGCTCAAACAACTGGTTTATTGGGGCAATTAGCACCTCGACCTTTTCTACAATTCTTTACTGTGAACTGTGGAACTTCGCCCTTCTTGGCGTGTCTGTTTTACGTCACGCGCTTCATGGCAAATATGCTGATCAAGAATTACGAATACCGCTATTCCCAGTATTACAGGAAATTAGAAAAGCAAGGCGAATTTATCCCAGCCCCACTAGCTGTTTCCCATTACCATCTCTTGGACGAAGCCTTCCACACGACAACGTCCCAACTAATTGCTCGAGAGCTATACAAGGATTTTCCGAAGCCAACAGCCTACGAGAAATTTTTAGCTAATCTGACCATCTACAGGGCGCAAGTTGTGGTTCTAAGTGGGCTTTCTGGTGGGATACCTGCCATATTTCGGCAGGATGACACATTCATGCTCTCGTTTTATCGGCTGCTACAATCTCCTGTATTTAATATGTCTGACCGAGAAGCACTTCAGTGGCTCCAGAAGTGCATGTGTCAAGAACACGATGGTTTCCATTTGACTTTCAAGTATCACCAACGTCTCCTATCAGATCTCCGTCGGCTTTTCGAGCCTATCAATTATCTTTGGTCTGGTAACCGTCAAATGAGCGTTATGGCTTCCGGAGGCTCAATTGAAAAGGCTATCCAAAATAACAGTAAGGCTTTTGAGAAGTTCTCTCAGACTGTCACCTAAAGAAAATTCAACATTCTGAATGTTTGAATTGATTCGCTTGCACATCAACAGAAATACTCACAGTTAGAGGTTTGGCCGTGGAACCCATCGCAATTATTGGTATAGGTTGTCGTTTTCCCGGAGCAAAAGATCCCGAATCCTTCTGGCAGCTGTTGCGTAATGGTGTGGATGCGATCGCACAAGTGCCAGAAGATCGTTGGGATATTGACGCCTTCTATGACCCGGAACCCGGTACACCCGGAAAAATGAGTACCCGCTGGGGTGGCTTTTTAGAGCAGGTCGATCAATTCGATCCCAGCTTCTTCGGGATTTCCCCCCGCGAGGTGGAGCGAATGGACCCCCAGCAAAGGCTGGTTTTGGAAGTAGCCTGGGAAGCCCTGGAAAACGCCGGACTAGCACCGGACAAGCTGGCTGGTAGCCAGACAGGGGTTTTCATGGGAGTCGGCAACTACGACTATGGTCGATTGTTAGCCAAGGATATAAGTCGCGTAAATGCCTACGATGGCACTGGCAACACTCTCTCCATTGCCGCCAATCGCCTGTCTTACATTCTGAACCTGCGCGGACCAAGTGTGCTAATGGAAACAGCCTGCTCTTCCTCTCTTGTGGCGTTGCATTTTGCCTGTCGGAGTTTGCTCCAGGAAGAGTCCAATTTGTGCTTAGTTGGTGGAGTCAGTCTGATGCTGTCTCCGGAGCCGTTTATCACGTACTCTCATGCTCGGATGATGGCGGCTGACGGTCGCTGTAAGACCTTTGACGCTAGTGCGGATGGTTATGTCCGGGGGGAAGGATGCGGTGTCGTCGTCCTCAAGCGCCTCTCAGATGCCCTCGGGGATGAGGACAATATTCTAGCAGTCATCAAAGGCACGGCAGTTAACCAAGATGGTCTGAGCAATGGACTCACCGCCCCCAATAGTCCTTCCCAGCAAAGGGTCATCCGTCAAGCCTTGGAAAATGCTGGAGTGACACCCGCACAGATTAGCTATGTTGAGGCTCACGGTACTGGCACATCTCTAGGAGACCCCATTGAAGTTAAATCTTTAAAAGCTGTGCTGATGCAGGGTCGGGAGCCAGACCAGCCCTGTTGGCTGGGTTCGGTCAAGACAAATATTGGTCATTTGGAAGCCGCTTCTGGAATGGCTGGCTTAATCAAGGTGGTTCTTTCGCTCAACCATAAGGAAATCCCACCTCACCTGCACCTAAAGCAGCTAAATCCCCTAATTTCTTTGGAAGGGACGACTTTTTCCATTTCCACCGAGTCTCAACCTTGGTTGGCGGGTACAGAAAGCCGTTTAGCTGGGATCAGCGCCTTTGGCTTCGGTGGCACCAACTGCCACGCGATCCTGGAAGAAGCCCCCTCTGAGGAGATGAGGAAAGTTCCAAATAGAATCTCTCCACTAGCGCAAAACTCCATCACTTCATCAAACGGAGCTTCAACACCTCAACACTCCCTTAATGGCGATCGCCCCTTCCACCTTCTTAGCATTTCGGCAAAAAGTGAGAAGGCTTTGAGGGAATTGGCTCAACGTTATGCAGATTTCTTGGCGACCCATCCTGAGATATCCCTGGCGGATGTTTGCTTTACGGCAAATACGGGGCGATCGCATTTTGACTATCGCCTTGCTGTCGTAACTGAATCTACCGCACAGGTGCAAGGGGTATTAGAGGCTTTCGCTGCGGGTCGGGAAACTGCCGGATTAGTGAGTGGTCAGGTACAACCGAAGAAGCGCCAGAAAATAGCCTTCCTTTTCACGGGTCAGGGTTCGCAGTATGTGGGTATGGGACGCCAACTCTACGAAACCCAACCTATTTTCCGCCAAGCCCTTGATCGCTGCGATGAAATTCTGCGTTCCTATTTAGAGCAGCCCCTGCTGTCAGTCCTCTATCCCGAACCAGGGACGAGTTCTCCTCTAGATGAGACAGGCTATACCCAACCCGCTTTATTTGCCTTGGAATATGCTCTGTTCCAGTTATGGCAGTCTTGGGGTATAGAACCCGCCGTCGTCATGGGTCATAGTGTAGGAGAATATGTCGCCGCCTGTGTTGCCGGGGTATTCAGCCTGGAAGATGGTCTGAAATTGATTGCTGAACGCGCCCGTCTGATGCAGGCTTTGCCTCACGATGGTGAGATGGTAGCCGTGTTTGCCAGCGAGGCGCAAGTAGCCGCAGCCATTCAACCCTATGCCCAAGATGTCTCAATTGCTGCCATTAACGGACCGCAGAATATCGTGATTTCCGGGAAGTGTGAGGCAATTAAAGCTGCGATCGCTACCCTGAAAGCTGACGAAATCAAGACGAAGAGGTTAACGGTCTCCCATGCCTTCCACTCCCCCTTGATGGAGCCAATGCTGACCGCTTTTGAGCGAGTCGCGAAACTTATATCATATTCTTGTCCAAAAATCAAGTTAATTTCTAACGTCACTGGCGAACTCGCCACGACTGAGGTAACAAACCCTGAGTATTGGTGTCGTCATGTGCGACAGACAGTAAGATTTGCCGCAGGCATGGAAACGCTTTACCAACAGGGTTATGAAGTGTTTCTGGAAATCGGAGCGCGACCAACGTTATTGGGAATGGGTCGCTACTGCTTGCCAGAAGGTGTGGGCGTTTTTCTCCCCAGCTTGTATCCAGGACGAGAGGATTGGCAACAGCTACTCCAAAGTTTAGCCGCATTGTACGTGCGCGGGGTGGCAGTAGATTGGTCTGCCTTTGACCGAGATTATTCCCGTCGCCGCCGACAACTACCAACTTATCCATTTCAACGACAGCGCTATTGGGCAAATATTCCTGAAAATGGGTATCAAACAGCAGCGTCCTTATCTCAACAGAAGGCACAGAGTCCACTCGTTAACCTTCTGCTCAAAGGCGATACCAAACAGTTAGCTCAGCATTTAGAAACGACCGGAAAACTATCAGACAATGAGTTGAAATTACTGCCTAAGCTGCTGGAACTACTAGTTCAGCCAAATCAACAGCAACTCACGGCAGCATCCATCAAAGATTGGCTTTATGAGATAGAGTGGCAGTCCCAGCCGCGCCAGTTGACCAGCCAAGAGAAAAACGGGTTTCATACACCTGGTAGTTGGTTGATTTTTGCTGATAGGGGAGGTGTTGGACAAACCCTAGCTAAACGGCTGCACAAACAGGGTTGCACCTGTATTCTGGTCTATGCTGGGGACGCTTATCAGACCCGAGAAGGTAGAACATGGATCATCAACCCTTCCAGTCCAGCAGACTTCGAGCGTCTATTCCAAGAAGCTGTAGAAACCCTCAATTCCCCGTTACAGCGAGTCATCCACCTTTGGAGTTTACAGGCTCAAGTTGCTTCGGAACTGACAATCTCCTCTCTAAAACAGGCTCAAGTTCTAGGTGTTGGTAGCACGCTCCATTTGTTACAAACCTTAGTTAAGCATAATCATTTCCCCCGGTTGTGGTTAGTGACGCGGGGTGCAGTGCCAGTCGGGCGATCGCTTCCAGGAGTGGCTCAAGCGCCTCTTTGGGGGCTGGGCAAAGTGGTTGCTCTGGAACACCCGGAATTGTGGGGCGGAATGCTTGATTTAGCGCCTGAAGCAACTGAGGATGAAGCGACAACACTTTTAGCCGAAATTCAGGATTCACCAGGGGAAGATCATTTAGCCTTCCGCGATGGAAACCGTTATGTAGCCCGCTTGGTGAAGAAGCAACTGCCAGAAGCCAAAGAGATCTCGTTCCAGTCAGACGGTACCTACCTGATTACTGGAGGTTTGGGAGCTTTGGGGCTAAACGTTGCTCACTGGATGGTGGAACGGGGTGTCCGACAACTGGTACTCACAAGCCGTCGTGGAGCTTCTAGCCCAGTGCAGGAAACCTTGAGCCAACTGGAGCAGACAGGAGCCAAGGTTGTAGTTGCTCGGGCAGATGTATCCGAGGAAGGGGATATGGTCAGAATTCTTGAGGAAATTGAGGCATCAATGCCACCCCTACGAGGCATTGTTCATGCCGCTGGCGTTCCCGGATATGAAGCAATTAAGGACATGGACTTTAACACCTTTGAGTCGGTACTTCGTCCTAAGGTAGCGGGGACGTGGATTCTACATCAACTAACCCAAGGGATGAAGCTAGACTTTTTCGTTAACTTCTCCTCAATTTCGTCGGTGTGGGGGTCTAAGGGACAAGCGCATTATGCAGCAGCCAATCATTTCCTTGATATGGTAGCTTGCTATCGTCAAGGATTGGGACTACCAGCTTTGAGCGCGAACTGGGGTCCGTGGGCAGGTGGCGGCATGGCTGTGGAAGAATTCCAGACGTGGATGACTCGGATGGGTATGGAAGTCTTGCAGCCAGAGCAGGCGATCGCGGCACTGGGATATCTACTTGAAACAGGCTGCGTTCACACAACCGTGGCTAATGTTGATTGGACTCGATTCAAAAGCATCTACGAAACCCGAGGCAAACGATCGCTGTTAGAACAAATTGAAGTACGCGAAGCCACCGAGCAACAGCATTCAGAGCCGCGATCGGAGATTTTACAGCAATTGGATGCAGCTTCGGTACAAGATTACTATCCTCTCCTGGTGGCTTACCTTCAAAGTCTAGTGGTCAAGGTATTGAGGCTTGAGTCATCTCAACAGCCCTCTCCGCAGCAAGGTCTTTTTGAGATGGGTATGGATTCACTGATGGCGCTTGAGTTGGTTGAATTAGTTCAGTCTCAGTTACAGGCAAAATTATCGATGCTAGAGATTTTGCAGGCACATAATATTGACAAGCTAGCCAAGCTATTGCTTAAGCAACTTACACCCGATGTCTCTGCATCGTCAGTTATAGAGAACGACTTAAACCTCAACCACGAGGCTGTCCTAGAGGATTCAATCGATCCAGACAAAGCAAAAGCAAATGTTAAGCTGACCGAAATAAATTCAATTCTTTTGACTGGCGCAACGGGATTTTTGGGAGCATTTTTACTTAAAGAACTCCTGGGAAAAACAGACGCAAAGCTTTATTGTTTAGTTCGTGCTGCTGATCCTGATTCAGGATTGCAAAAGATTCATGAAAGTTTACAAAAATACTCTTTATTAAAGGGGCAATTAAGCTATAGAATTATTCCTGTAGTTGGCGATCTATCTCAACCCCGATTGGGACTTTCAGCAGAACAGTTTGAAAAACTAGCTGAGCAAATTGACGTTATTTATCACAATGGAGCAATTTTAAACTTTGTCTACCCTTATTCGGTTTTGAAGCCAACGAACGTGCTGGGGACGCAAGAAATACTGAGGTTGGCTTGCCAATCTAAAGTTAAACCCCTCCACTATGTTTCTACTGATGCTGTATTTGATTCATCTGTCTATTACGGAAAGGAGATCAAAGAGTCAGAGCCAATTAGTCACACTGAAGGAATTGACCTCGGTTATACCCAAAGTAAGTGGGTAGCAGAAAAATTAGTCACTCTTGCCCGTAACAGAGGGCTTCCAGTTTCTATCTACAGACCGCCTTTAATTGCTGGAGATAGCCAAAGTGGTATTTGGAAGACTGAGGACTTTACCTGCCGATTTATCAAAGGCTGTATTCAAATGGGAAGTATACCGGATATGAATTGTGGTGTCACGTTAGTTCCAGTGGATTATGTTAGTCGGGCAATTGTCTATCTATCGCAAAAAAAAGAGTTGCTAGGCAAGGCGTTTCACTTAAATAATCCGAATGCCTCTAGCTGGAGTGAAGTAACAAATTGGATTAACGAGTTAGGCTATCCTATCCGGAAACTGCCTTATGAAGAATGGGAAGCCGAACTTATCGGAACAGTAGGTTCAAAAGAGAATACTTTAAGTAGTCTTTTACCATTCTTCTTGCGAAGATGGTCGGACGAGAAACTAACGTTTGCGGGGCTTGGTCAAAGAAGAGTAAAACTCAACTGTGAGGAGACAGTTGCTGGACTTGCCGATAGTTTTATAACTTGCCCTCGCGTAGATTTTCAATTGCTGAACACCTATTTTTCTTATTTCAATCGTAGCGGCTTCTTAGATGCTCCTAAACAGCGGGTCTGATAGCCATTTAAATAGTGATGAGGCTTGAAATCGATGAAGCCCCTTAAAATCTACACTCTAGCTTTTTTGGTAACTGGTTTTCCTCCAGACGTAAGCGGCGTTTCTCACTTCAACTGGGAGCGTGCCCAATGGTTTGCCCAGCAAGGAATGTATCGTGTGGTTGTATTTGCACCCAATTGGCAAAAACAGTTCAATGATTTATTAGGATTATCAGACTTAGAGGGAAAATTGATTATTGAACGCTATCCCTCAAAACCTTGGGTTCCCTACAAACTGACTCATGTTCCTAGGTTTCGTGCAGCCCACGAAATCAATAAAAAGTTAGCTGATTACAAACCTGACTTGATTGTTGTGACAGACGTAGAGCGCTTTTTCTTATTAAGTACGTGGCAATTGCCAGGTCAGCGTTATGCAAGAGAGCATCATATTCCCTACTTAGCGGAATACCATACAGATCTTTATAATTTTTCAGCGGCTTATCCAGGTTGGCAATGGTTGCGAAATCTTGTTCGTAGTTCTCAGCTAGTAAGTTATTTATATGGTAATATCAACATGACAATATGTTCTAGTACGGCTGCTAGTCAAAGTTGTAAAGAACTGGGGATTGACAAGGTTCAGACAATTCCGTTTTTAGGAATTGATGTTTCCACTTATAGTCCTAAGCGGCGTCACCGCAAATGGTTAGAACCATGGTTGAGTCTTCAGGAAAAAGATAACAAAATTTTGCTATTCTTAGGTCGTCTTGGCTTCGAGAAACGAGTCGATTTACTCATCGAAGCATTTGCAAGGCTAAAAAGCCAACAATCCAATTATTCTCTTCTCATTGCCGGAGATGGACCTGTTGAAGTTGTTAACCAACTCAGACGTCTTGCTGAAAGAGTTGACGACATCCATTTCACAGGTTTTCTGGTTGGAGAAACAAAGGCTAATGTATTAGCTTCGTGTGATGTATTTTGTAGTCCTTCTCCTTACGAAACTTTTGGGCGAACAGTGGTGGAAGCAATGGCTTCAGGGATTCCCGTGGTAACTGTCGATAGCGGCGCGGTATCTGAGTACATAATTCATGGTGTTAATGGATATCTTGTTCCAAGTAACGATGTTGAAGGATTAACTCTTGGTATTCACAAAGCTTTATCAAGCGACAATACACAAATGATTCAGCAGGCATTACAGGATGCAAAGCAGTTCTCTCTCTCTCAAGGATGCCAAAATCTAAATGATTACTATCAGCAATTATTGAATTAAGTTAAATATATATATGGTAGATAAACGATGACACAAAAACATAATATCTCTAGAGAACAGCAAGTTACAAGTAGCTCCACTGCTGCATCAACCGAAGACCTAAACAACCTTCAGGTAAAGGTAAGCATCCCCTCAACATGGGGACTGGGAGAACGACTAGTTCCTGACAAAATGGCGAGTGATCCGGCAAGTCGAAAGATTGTTGAGATCAATTTTCACCACTATAAAATTGCGGGGCGCTACGTCAGAGAAAAAAGGGTTTTGGACATTGCGTGCGGTGCAGGATACGGAAGTCAGATACTACATCTCGCTGGAGCTAGCAAAGTGGTGGGAGTTGATGTATGTCCAGATACAATACAATATGCCCAGCAACATTACTCTGCATCTGGAATAGACTTTGTTTGTAGTGACGCAGAGCAGTTTGAATACCCAGAACCATTTGATGTCGTAGTTTCGTTTGAAACCCTAGAGCATCTCCGCTATCCAGAAAAATTTCTCGAACGTATTCGTCGTTCTTTAGCTCCAAAAGGTGAATTTTTACTGTCAGTGCCGCTGGGTGAAACGCGGCATTTTGATCCTTATCATCTTCACAAATATACCCAAGGAGAAATCTTTGCTCTTCTAGAGAAAGCAGGATTTTTAATAAACCTGTATCGCTGTGACGATTTGTTTCTGAGTCGTTCTGACTTAGAGAATTGGGAGAAGCTCTACCCAGAGGCTCCACAGCCATCAGTCTATGAGTTGCTGTTTACTAACAGGGGACGACGGGTTTTGTCTGACCTGATCTTTCGAGGTGGGTTTAAGTTTCAGCAGCTACTTGTTAGTACTTCAGTAGCTGATAACTCAGGGAATAGTTAGCCATTGTAAATTTTTCAAAACAAAAACTCCAAACTGAACCGACTATATTTTTATTAGGAAAGCTAAAGTGGAACTATCAGCCCCATTACCTCAAACTTATTCTCCCGGTAGCGATATTGCTGCTGGCTTTAGACCGAATCAAATTGTCTGGGGTCGCACAGGAAACGATACCGTTTTGGGTTATTTACCTATCAGCTTTGATAGAGAAAACCCAATAATAGATGTTCTTTTAGGAGATTTTGAAATTCCTCTACTAGTAGATCCGGTTCCTCGTGATTGGAGTGACTCTTTTATTTTAGGAGATTGGAATCGAGCCTATTATGCAACCGATAATTTCTTTGTTACAGAGCTAGAGGACATTGGACTAAACAATTTTGCACTGATTGCGGACTTTAACTCGAGTCTGGATTCCATTCAGCTATACGGCACTCCATCAGACTACCAGCTAACAAATTTTACGTTTGGAACTGCGATTTGGTCGCCAAGAACAATATTTCCAGATTTCACCTATTTACCCGATGTTATTGGAGTCTTGCCTGCATTCGACCTAGATCTAGGTGCTGATTATTTTCAGTTTTCAGGTTATACTCCCCCCGATGGACCTACTGTAAAACAAGTTCAACAGATAGGAACTTCTGGTTTTGACTTCTCTAATACTGTGGCTGTAGATGCCTCAAATAATCTTTATGTAGCAGGGGTAACAACTGGATCTTTGGGAGATTTGAATTCCGGACTTCGCGATGTTTGGTTAAGTAAATACGACAGTGCAGGCGAATTATTGTGGACTAATCAGTTTGGCAGTTCCGAAACTGATTTTGTGATTTCAATAGCAACTGACAATACAGGTGACTTGTATTTAACTGGATTAACAGAGGGTGATTTAGGAGGCGAAAGAGGGGAAGGAATATCAGATGGGTGGTTCGCTAAGTTTGACTCTGATGGCAATCAACAGTGGATTCAAAAGATTAATGGGATAACTGGTCGTCCTACTTCCGGTAACAGTCTCGATATTGATGCTGATGGCAATGTTTATTTGTCAGGTGTAACTGATAGTTTTAACCCAGAAGGAGCGGTACTTCCTGTTTCAACAGACTTCTGGGTAGCTAAATATGATTCCAATGGTAACCAGCTTTGGTTTCAACAATTAGGAATACTTGAAGACGGCAGCGAGTTTGATGAAAATTATAGTAATGCTGTCGATCAAGATGGCAATGTTTACTCTACAGGATTTACAACAAGCAACTTAGCCAGTCCTAACGCTGGGCTTTATGATGTTTGGCTGACTAAACACGACACAAATGGTCAGCTAGAGTGGATTAGGCAGTTTGGCACTGAGGATTATGAATGGGCTTGGGGAGTAGATACCGATAGCCAAGGTGATATCTATTTAGGTGGATATACTCTCGGAAATCTTGGAGGAATCAACGCTGGATCTTATGATGCCTGGATAGCTAAATATGACAACCAAGGAAATCAATTATGGACTCAACAGTTTGGAACTTCTGGGGATGACGAAGTTTTTAGCTTAAAGATTGATTCAAATGATAATATTTTCTTGGCAGGCTACACAAATGATAGTTTAGGAGCAATCAATAGCGGCTCTTATGATGCTTGGGTAGCGAAATTTGATAGCAGTGGAGAGCAAGCCTGGATTCAGCAGTTTGGGACTCCTCAGTTGGAACAAGCCTACGACATCGCCTTTGATGATGTTGGCAATCTCTACGTTACAGGAATCACGGATGGCTCTTTGGGAAACCTTAATGCTGGGTCTTTTGATGCTTGGATAGCGAAGCTTGATATAGCGTCTGGAAGTATTGAAGCCTTTGGTAACCCTTCGCAGCCAATTCCTCCAGAAATCCCCCTGCCTCCTTCTAATAGAGGTTCACCTTTATTCACTGATGAGGAAATAGCTGCTCTTCTTGATGATTTTTTTCTGAATCTTTCTATCTCTGGGGGTGTAAATCCGAATCCTTATGTACCTTATGTGCCTCCTCCAACCCAAGTACCAGAACCATCGTTAGCAATAGGTATTCTTTTATTTGCTGCTTCTGGGATTATTTCAGAGAAGATACTAAAGTTTTGCATTTCACGAATAAGGTAGTAGTTTGATGAAGGCAACTATTCAAAAGTAAACGTTTCTAACGTGTATGTATTGATTAGTTTCTAGTTGTTCAATTATTCCAACTCAAATTTTTAGGAGTTTTAGCTATGACTTTACGCGATGAATTAGTAAAAAATAGATTCAAGGGCATTCAAATTAGCGATTCCCCTGATGTATACGTGGGTGGATCTGGGAATAGCGCAGATTTTCTCCAGGGGGATCGAGGAGGTACTCCGAGAAGAATAACAGTTTGTGTCCTGGAAGGTCCCTTTGGTATATGCCTAAGAAGAGAAACTATAGAACTGCCTAACACCGCTAATGACTTTATATTTGGTTTTGGGGGCAACGACACTCTTTTAGGTGACACTGGTAACGACATCCTTTTTGGGGATGGTGTTGCTGTTAACGAAGAGGGAATTGACGGTAATGACTTTATCGATGGTCAGGGAGGCAATGACATCATCATTGGTGGCGGAGCTAATGACAGTCTTTTTGGTGGCGATGGCAACGATATCCTGAGCGGCGACTACTTACTCGGCTATCAGACTACTATCCCCATCAACATCGGAGACCTAGTCAATTTCAACCTCCGTATCGGCGGCACTGGCAACGAGGGTAACGACTTCATCTCTGGGGGAGCTGGTGACGACATTGCAATTGGCGATCGAGGTAATGATACGATTAATGGCGATGAGGGTAATGATTCTCTCATCGGTAGCGCTGATGATGACATCATCAATGGCGGAGATGGAGACGATATAATTATTGGCGACTATTTAGTTCCAGAAGGCTTTTCAATATCGTTACCTGACGGAGATCCACTCATTATTGATTTAGGTCCCACGGGTAACGACACACTATCAGGTGGTGCCGGCAACGATGTCATCTCAGGCGATGATGGTATCGACACAGTGACTTACGCTCAAGATCCGGGGGGAGTTACAGTCACTTTGGGTCTTCTATTTATTCCGGGAGTTGGTACTGCTCAAGATGGTTTTGGTGGCAATGACCTTCTGTTCGGCATCGAGAACATCATTGGTTCCTCATTTAATGACACGCTCACAGGTGACTCAGTAGGCAACGTTATTACCGCAGGCGCAGGTGATGACAAGGTCTCAGCAGGTGGAGGTAACGATACCGTTACAGGCGGAGCAGGCAATGACTTCTTAGACGGTCATGATGGCAATGATGTGTTGAATAGTGGTGAAGGTGATGATACTGCACTAGGAGGTGGAGGTGATGACACTCTTATCGGTGGAGCGGGTAATGACTTCTTGGACGGTCATGGTGGCGATGATGTATTGAATGGAGGCAAGGGAGCCGATATTCTTGTCGGTGGGTTGTTTGGCCGCGACACAGCGTCCTATTCTACTTCAGATATCGGGGTAGAGGTAAGTTTAACCACTGGTACAGGTAGTTCTGGCGATGCAAGAGGAGACTGGCTGATTGATATTGAAAACCTCGAAGGATCAACCTTTGGAGATATCCTCTGGGGTAACATATTCAATAACAAAATCTCTGGATTAGGAGGCGATGATAAAATTGCTGGCGAAGCTGGAGATGATTCACTTAATGGTCAACTAGGCGACGATTTCCTGTTCGGTGGATTAGGAAATGACGAACTCTTCGGTGAACAAGGAAGGGATGTACTCTTTGGTGAAGCAGGAAATGACCAACTTTTTGGTGGCGATGACCTCGACGAATTAGATGGTGGTGCAGGCGACGATCGCCTCTTCGGTGAAGCAGGTAACGATCGACTTTTCGGTCAAGAAGGTAAGGATCAACTTTTTGGCGGCACTGGCAATGACACCATAGACGGCGGAGCCAATGTAGATATTCTCTGGGGTGACGGAGGCGACGATATCTTACTAGGAAAAGCCGGAAATGATGATCTTGACGGTGGTGATGGCAACGACGAACTCGACGGTGGTAAAGGTGATGATATCTTAGACGGAGGCAGCGGTCTAAATACACTCAAAGGCGGCACAGGTAGCGATTTGTTTGTACTCACTGATTTTGGAGGAGGAATTATTCCCAATGATGTTAACACCATTCTCGATTTTGAAGTGGGCAAAGATCTTTTGGGATTAAAAGGTGGTTTGTCTTTTGGACAGCTCGGAATTTCCCAACAAGCAAACAACACTATTATCTCTGTTGCCCGTCAGACCATACCTTTCTTACCCCCCATTGCCGTTCCCATAGCCATACTCTCAGATGTAGAAGCTAATACTCTCACGGCTCAAAACTTCGTTGCTGTCTAAGTTTGACTTTACCCATTCAAGCATCATAGCCCAGGGGATCGGGTCAGATATTCCAGAAAAGCACGGGAGATTTTCACCCTGTCGGAACCTCCGTCCGACAGGGCAGAAGTACAATACCACAGGATTGGGGGTAGTTTAAAAGTCCCCCTAATCAATTAAAACACCCCACGCAGCATCTCATCAAATTTTTATGTCAGGATAGTTTCAGTGTTTGACGACGAGCGTAATTTCCAAAAACTGACAAAAGAGGGTTAATTAAAGATGGAAACTCAGTCAACGACTTATGAAGCCTGACTTGATCTCAGAAACTAAACCACTTTTGAAACCATCAGGACGATGGACTATCATTGCCGCAGTTATCGCCGCTCTAGTCTTTAGCGGAGCCGCTCTCTACTATGTCTTTCACATCCAACGCAGTTCTTCAGTCTCCTCATCAACTCTTGCCAAAGTCACTCCCTCAATTAGAGCTGTTTCCGCTTTAGGATATTTAAGACCAGAAGGAGAAGTCATTTACTTATCTGCTCCTACTGCTCTTAATGGATTAGGAGCAAGTCGAGTGGCTAAACTTCTAGTGAAAGAAGGCGACAAAGTTAAAACAGGGCAAGTAATCGCTATTCTAGATAACCATGAAAACTTAAAAGCGGCTCTGCAATTGGCTCAAGAACAAGTCAAAGTTGCCCAAGCCAATCTTGCTACAGTAAAAGCTGGAGCAAAAACAGGAGAACTTGAAGCTCAAAAAGCAACTATTGCGCGTTTAGAACTTGAATTGCAGGGGCAACTTAGCGCCCAAGATAAAATAATTGCGCGTTTAGAGGCGGAATTGAACAACAGTCAAACAGAATATCAACGTTATCGCCAGTTATTCCAAAATGGTGCAGTTACAGCCTCCCAATTAGATAATAAGCAGCTTACAATGACAATTGTTCAAGAGCAGCTAAATGAGGCTAAAGTTAATCGAAACCGGATTGAAGCGACTTTTCAAGAGCAAATCAAGGCAGCCCAAGCAACCCTGAACCAGATTGCTGAGATCCGTCCTACTGATGTGCAGGCGGCTCAAGCTGAAATTGACAGGGCGATCGCTAATGTTACTAAAACTAAAGCAGATTTAGATCTAGCTTATATCCGAGCGCCTCTAGACGGACAAATCTTAAAAATTAATACGAGACCTGGAGAAGTAGTTAGCAGTAAAGGGATTGTTGCTTTAGGACAAACCCAGCAAATGAATGTAGTTGCAGAAGTTTATGAATTAGATGTTAGCAAAGTACGAACGGGTCAAAAAGCGACTATTACTAGCAATGCCTTTTCCGGTAAACTTTACGGAACCGTCACTCAAATCGGTCTACAGGTTAATCCCCAAGATGTTTTAAGCACCGATCCAACAGCAGACGTAAATTCGAGAATTGTTGAAGTAAAAATTAGTCTATATCCCAAATCTAGTCAAAAAGTTTCTGCTTTTACTAATTTGCAAGTTAATGTGATAATTCACATCTAAATTACCGTTAAAAATAATTTACTAATAATCGTCATCATTCATACTTTCATAAAATAATGCTTAATATACCTCTAGCCTGGCTGCAACTTAGACGAGAAAAAATTCGCCTGCTTATTGCTTTAGCAGGCATTGCTTTTGCTGTGATTCTCATGTTTATGCAATTGGGATTTCAAGCCGCCCTCTATGATAGCGCCACACGATTTCATCAAAATTTGCAAGGAGACTTAATTTTAATCAGTACTCGTTCTAAGTCTCTCGGTTATATGAGAACCTTTTCTTGGCGTCGTTTATATCAAATTTTAAGCTTCGATGAGATTGAAGAAATTGCTCCAATATATGTTGGCTTTGCCGACTGGAAAAATCCTTATAATGGAAATTATAGAGCCATCTATGTTTATGGCTTTGAGCTAGGCACTTCAGTCTTTAAACTTCCTGAAGTTAGTCAGAACCTAGATAAACTTCAACTCAAGGAAAATATTTTGTTTGATCGAGCTTCTCGCGCCGAATATGGACCTATTGCTAAAGTATTCGAGCAGAGAAAATCCATGACTACGGAGTTAAGTGGAAAAAGAGTCAACGTCATTGGTCTGTTTACCTTAGGACCTTCTTTTGGAGCTGATGGAAATGTGATCGTGAATGACTCAAATTTTCTCCGTTTATTTTCTGCTTACCGAAAATTAGGAGAAATTGACATTGGAGTTATTCAGCTTAAACCTCATGCAAATGCAGAAGACGTTATAAAAAAAATAGAAAATAGCTTGCCTAACGATGTTAAAATAATGACCAAGCAGGGCTTTGTTGATTTTGAAAAAAACTACTGGAAAACAAGTACATCAATTGGTTTTATCTTCACTTTAGGCGTCGGAATGGGATTTATTGTAGGGACGGTCATCGTTTATCAAATTCTTTATACAGATGTTTCCAGTCATTTAGCAGAATATTCAACATTAAAAGCCATGGGATATAAAAATTTATATTTGCAATTAGTGGTTTTTCAAGAAGCAATTATCTTGTCTATTTTGGGTTACATTCCAGGATTTTCTCTCTCTTTAGGATTGTACGATTTAACACAGAGAGCTACATTTCTACCTATTGAGATGCAGTCCGACCGCGCTTTACTCGTGATGATTTTAACAATAGTGATGTGTTCTATATCTGGCTTAATTGCTATGCGTAGACTGTATCAAGCTGATCCAGCGGATCTTTTTTGAAATTTCCGCTTCTTCAGTACCTCTAAAATATTGGGCTTTAGACTAATGTCACAGATAGGGGTAATTTGACAAAAATGTCAAATTAGGCTTTGCTAGGGAGCGCTGCTGCCGGATCAAAATCTCATTATATTATATTTATAAAATTATAACTTAAACTGGGAAATTAAAACTTTTACTTATGTTAGCTCCAACCTAAAACAGTACCTCAACTTGGCACTCCTCAACAATTTTTGAGCGATGCTGCACTAAACTAAGAATACTAATCCAAAGCTTCTAGCTATGAATCAAACTGACCAAGTAATATCTAAAATCGATCATCAATCCTCAACTCAGCTAATGCTGCAAATTAGGGATGTGAATGTTTACTATGGCGAAAGTCACATCCTGCGGGATGTAGATTTAAGTGTACCCGTCGGACAAATGGTTTGCCTGATTGGACGTAATGGCGTAGGCAAAACAACATTATTGAAAACGATTATGGGGTTGCTCAAACCTCGAACAGGTACAATTACCTTCGCCGAGCAACCGATTACCCATAAATCCCCTGATCAACGGGCAAAATTAGGCATTGGTTATGTTCCCCAAGGGCGGGAGATTATTCCGCGCTTAACGGTAAAAGAAAATCTGTTGCTGGGGTTAGAAGCCTGTCGTCGGGGTAGAGGGAACAAAGCCGAGATTCCTGAAGAGATTTTCAGCTTATTCCCCGTGTTAGAATCCATGCTATCTCGCATGGGCGGAGATTTAAGTGGAGGACAACAGCAACAACTTGCGATCGCGCGGGCGTTAATGGGGAAACCTCGATTACTGGTGTTGGATGAACCCACCGAAGGAATTCAACCTTCGATTATCCTAGAAATTGAAGCCGCTATCCGCCAGATTGTCAAGTCTACAGGCATTTCTGTGCTGCTGGTGGAACAGCATCTGCATTTTGTGCGACAAGCGGATTGGTACTACGCGATGCAAAAGGGAGGTATTGTCGCATCAGGTTCAACTAGCGAATTGAGTCAGCAGGTGATTCAGCGCTTTTTGGCGGTTTAGTTTTAGGGAACAGGGAACAGGGGGAGATGAGGGAGACGAGGGAGATGGGGGAGATAGGGGAGATGAGGGAGATGGGGAAGATAGGGGAGATGAGGGAGATAGGGGAGATGGGGGAGATGGGGAAGCAAACGACGAATGACAAATGACGAATGACAAATGACGAATGACTGAAACACCAGATTCACAGGATTGACATCTAAAAATTTTACCTTGGAAAGGCAAAGGGTGCTTTGTCTATAGTAAAACCATGACAGTATCGCATTTGCCTTATGCATCACTCAGAATCGGGTATTTTTTCTAACCATCCAAATGTCGCGACTCCTTCCCCGTCATCGCGTCGCTTTCGTCTGTTTGTTAATCCTGGAGTCTGGATCAATCATATCAGCCGTCGTTGGAGTATTCATCAAAAAATTGGTTCTGGCTATTTTTTAGCGGTGAGTATTGCTGTCTTTGGAACAGCGACAGGATTAATCGTGGGAGAACATTATGATGATCGCGCCAGAGAGTCATTAGAAATTACCCAGGAACGCCTGGATCTTATGGAGGATTTAGAAAAATCATTTTTTGGTATTAAATTATACCAAGAACGGTTAAGATATTTGTCCTTAAATCAAACTATCAAAGTTGAAAATGTTATTGAATTAAATGAAAATCTAATCAAAGCTAATAGTCAATTATCAAAATTACAATCCCATTTAAATAATAATCGCAAATTACCCATCGGTTATTCCAGTTCCACTGTCCAGTCTCAAGCCCTGTTGAATGATTGCGATCGGGATTTAAATATATATCATCAAACTGTCCGCTCTCTTTTAGAAAAAATTAATTCGGAAACGATTACGATTACTCAGGCTCAAACCATTAAGTCATTTTTGCTGACAAACTTGAAGGAGGAATTAATTCCCCAATTTGAAACAATTTCCGCTAATTTAGACAAAATTGTTCGCTTAACTGAAATTCAACAACAGCAGGCAAAGGCGAAATTTAAAGAAGCCAAGATATTACGGGCTAGCATCATTGCGGGGAGTATGATGCTATCGATAGGAATTGCCGCTGTTTTAGCCATCTATACCAGTCGCGCGATCGCACGTCCAATTCAATCCGTAACCCGCGTCGCCGAACAAGCCACTCAGGATGGTAATTTTGACCTGCAAGCCCCCGTCATGACTGAAGATGAAATTGGCGTATTAGCCACATCTCTGAATCATCTTATTCAACGAGTCGCTACACAAATTCGGGACTTACAACAAGCCCAAGTGCAACTGATTCAAAGTGAAAAGATGTCTAGTTTAGGACGTATGGTAGCTGGACTTGCCCATGAAATCAATAATCCGGTTAATTTTATTTATGGCAATCTGACGTATGTCCAAGATTATACCCATGATCTTCTCGAACTCTTACATCTCTATCAGCAGCAGTATCCCCAGCCTTCAGCGGAGATTCAACGGAAACTTGACGACATAGATTTGCAATTTATTCGTGAAGATTTACCCAAAATTATGAACTCCATGCAAGTGGGAAGCGAACGCATTCGCCAAATCATTTTATCCTTGCGAAACTTCTCTCGCCTTGATGAAGCCGAAATGAAACGAGTTGATCTTCACGAAGGAATTGATAATACACTTTTAATTTTAAATTCTCGTCTGACTCAGAATATTAAAGTGATCAAGCAGTATGGACAAATCCCTTTAATTGAGTGCTATCCAGCACAACTTAATCAAGTGTTCATGAATATTATCAACAATGCCATCGATGAACTGAATGTTGAATCAGGTTTGGCGAAACGACAGATTTTAATTCAAACCCAGCACGTTAATTCTAATCAGGTCGAAATCACAATTCAGGATACAGGTTCGGGGATTCCTCCAAACATAAAACCTACAATATTCGACCCCTTTTTCACTACCAAGCCCGTTGGACAAGGAACAGGGATGGGTTTGGCTATATCCTATCAGATTATTGAGAAACATCAGGGGAAAATAAAGGTAATTTCAGAATTGGGTCAAGGTTCAGAGTTTATCGTCAGTTTACCGATTAAGTCGGGGTAATTCCGTAGATTATACAGTATGCTCTCACCGATAACTATAAGTTCTCAGTAGATCCACGGTTTCGTTGAACTGGTATGATTCCTATAATCTTCCTAGTTATATGAGGAACAGTAAAACGATGTATGAACGCGACATAATACCAATGAACAATCAATCTAGTCCTGTAGATACCGTTTGGCAAGCAGCGAATACCCTATCAACAGAGGAAAAAGCGGAACTGGTAGAACGGTTACTGGATCAAGAATCGGGGTTAATTGTCATATCCGCCACCAGTCATCTGGCTGACTATATCATCGCTCAGACTAACCTCTTATCCCGAACAGGTTTGGCGTATGTATGGAGAGCGATCGCGAATCGGATGATTGGCGAAGAACATGATCCTTGGGGTTAACTATGCGACTCCAACACGTTAGGAAAATCACCACGATTCAGGGTGCTATTCTGGTGATTGAAATCAGGGAATGGGAAAGACTGGATATCCAACCCAGTAGGGGCGCATAGCGATGCGCCCATTCCCCATAACAATAAGTGGGTGGACACAATTAAAGTTAACGGTTGAGATTAGGGAACAGGGAACACCTCGACTTACCTCGGCTTCGCTCGGTAACACGCTCGGTGTGTCACAGGGAACAGGGAACAGTAAGGGTTTGAGGCTTGTTTACATGACTTAATCTAGTTCAGTTTATTTCCACCAACCTACTTAAACCCTTTCCAAAGATGACCATAATCACCTAATTTGTAGGATAAAAATATAGTTACCCTCAATCATTATAAATTGAGAAATGATTATAGTTGTAATGGGAGTTTCTGGCTCTGGCAAATCTAGAGTAGGTCAAGCCTTAGCTCAACGCTTAGAATGGCAATTTCGGGATGCTGATGACTTTCATACTCAAGCCGCAAAAGAGAAAATGAAACAGGCAATACCCCTCAACGATCAACACAGACAACCTTGGTTAGAGGCGATGCGATCAGCAATGGATCAGTGGATAATGGCAGGTAAAAATACAGTATTAGCCTGTTCAGCGCTTAAGTCAAGTTATCGTCAAGTTTTACATCTTCAAGATTCACAAGCCCAGTTTATTTACCTAAAAGGTAGCTTTGAACTCATTTATGAGCGGCTTAAACATCGCCAGCACCACTTTATGAAGGAAAGCCTGCTACGCAGTCAGTTTGAAACCTTAGAAGAACCGACTCCCTCTGAAGCTATCCACATTGACGCTTCCCAATCTCCAGAGGTAATTATTCAGAGCGTGATCAATCAGTTGAACCTGGAGTAAATTTTGTTGATCGTTTCTTGTTCATTCTGTTCTCTGCTCCCTCTGCTCCCAGACGTGCCATGGCACGTCTCTACATTGCTCCCTCTGCTCCCTCTGCTCCCCCTGCTCTATAACCCCACCACAAAACTTATTCAGCAACCCCTAATTACCCCCATTTCCCGGCGAACAATCGGGTAACTCACTAGCGGGAACTACTGAATCGGAACTGGCAAATCCTTGCAATTTTTGTTTATAATCAAGTAACTGTTGCCGAACCTCTTGGGAGTCAATCTGACCGATCATCCGATTGATCACATTAATCGCTTGTGACCAGCTTTGAGTACAGACAGCTTGTCGCAATTGGGCATTGAGGTTAGCTGAAGGGGGACTAACTGTTCCGGTAGCACCTTCCGGAGTAACTGTTCCGGTGGCTCCTCCCGCGAGTCGGAAGGAATTAAAAAAGCCCTGAATACTCTTTTGCAAGTATTTTTCTTTGGACGTACCGACTCCTAATAAATAGACCCGTTGATTGACTAAATAAAGCCGATATCTACCAACAACACCTTCAGAGTGCTGCATTCTAAATGCTTTGCCAGAATAATTATTTAAATTAATCGCTTGCTGATTTAATAGTTGACCCGCCATACTTTCGGATAATCCCAGCACTACTCCGGTTAAAAACTCATTGATTTGACCCGAAGTTTGGATCATAGTGCTAAAATCCCCCGGTAAATCAAAGTAAGCCACCAAATAGTTCGCTTCGTTGGGACGTTCAACAGTAAATGCCTTCAAGTCCAGTGGAGCTAATTCAGTGTTGATTGTGTCCTGTTCTTGGCGAGGTGTACCGGGCATTAAGACAGTGAAATTGCCTTCGGCTGAGGAGAAGGGTTTCCAGATGGATTGGGCAACTTGAATCGAGGGTTCAGCCCGCCCGATTCCCGGTGTTGCCGATCCACTCACCAGCAAGGTGGTGATTAAGAATGGGAGTAGTACCTTGGTATTCATGACTCTATTTATTTGGCAAGGTTATCAGCCTCACTTTAGCCGAAAAAGACGTATACAGAAAAGGCGCACTGTCAGTAGTGCGCCCTCGCTTATTCATTGGTAACAGAGGCATAAGTTTGAGACTCCTGCCACAGTTTGCAGAGAAAGAACTCGGTGCGATCGCTCAGCTTGACCACAAAGACACCCTCTTCACCCTGGGGATTAGATGTCATCCAAGTGCCTTTCAGGGTGACTTCGATATAATCAGCATCGCAAATCGACAGAGAAATCTCATCGATTATTTGTTGCCGAACCGCCTTTTCTAAGTCAGCCAAGTGAGGCATATCCACAGGCAGTAAAAACGAGGCGGTGCTAGATTCGACCCAGAGGCTGGACGCGGCTCGTAGAGCCAACATGACTCGTGCCGTCACCCATTCCTCTAGAGACCCCGCTAGACGCTCTAGGTAAAAGCTATTTTCGGTGTAGGTAAGTTTCAGCATGACCTGATATCTCCTATTATTCCAGGTGGACGTGCTGTTGGCGCCAGAACTGTTCGGCAAATGCCACAGTGGGATGCATAGGCGCTTTGGGCTGGGTGAGTAGCGTCATTCCCGCTTGCTCAGGCGTGCGATCGCCTTTTCGACTATTGCACCGTTCGCAGGCAGTAACTACATTGTCCCAACGATGGTTTCCGCCCTTAGAGCGGGGGATAACATGGTCGAGGGTGAGCCGTTTTGGGCTACCACAGTATTGGCAACAATGCTTATCCCGACGCAAGACTTCACGGCGATTTACGGGCGGGACTTTCCAGACGCGATCGCTATTGGCTTTGGTCAAGCGAATCTGTTCGGGAACCAGTAAGACTAAGCTGGGTGAATGCACCGGATATCCTTGATCACTCAACCAATCTAACGGTTCAGCTTTCCCCGTAACCAAAAGCGTCACCGCCCGCTTCATGTTGACTCGACTGAGGGGTAGGTAGTTCTTGGAGAACACCACCACTGAACGCCTTAATCCGTCAGTTACACTCGTCACGCTTTTTACTCCTTGGTATAAGAAACCCCGCTGCTGTTTGAGTCAGAGCGGGGGATTTGAAAAACGGTATGGTTTTCTTGTCCTATATCGGTACGGCTTGGATGCGCCTGTACCTCCCGCTGTTGTGATCCAGTTTTGGATTGATGGTTGTTAAATGCTCGGCGTCAGAATTAAAGAGGGTTTCAATTTGGACTGTACCCTGTTCTATCCGGCGATATCCATCCCCAATAAAAAACTCCACCGACAAACCTGCTGACTGCCAATCGCCGAGGCGACTGGTATCAGAGCAAGTGGTGGAGAGGGATAAATGAATGCTCACAGGAGGTAATTTGTTTCAATACTGCTTTTTAAATACTACACTTGTATTACGAACCTGTCCACATTATTGAGGAAAAAAACATGATACGTGCCATTCCTAAGACTTCAACCACTGACATGGAAGTCACCAGCATCCGCTTGGAGAGGGAGTTAAAGGAGAAGCTCAAGGATCTCTCAGGCAACCAAGGCTATCAAGCTCTGATTCGAGATATCCTCTGGAACTATGTCCAGCATAAGTCGGGGGATTATCGACCCAACTTTTCCGTCTACGATATCAGAGCCAGCATTCGAGCTACCGCCCAGCAAGAAGAGCGGTGTGTACTCACGGGCAAGTTTATTCAACCCCAGGAACCCATGTTATTAGGACTAACGTTTAACGGCGATATGGTACCCCTCAGTCTGGAGAGTATGCCGCAGGAGACATCTAGAGCTAAAGCAGCGCGTTAGGTATCCCCCTATTCAAAATGCCCTATCTGTAGGGACACGACATGTCGTGTCCCTACTAGAGATTTGGAGGCGCTAATCCTAAAAGATATTTCTGATGGCAAGTTGAAGCAAAAATTTAAACGTCGCTCTAGTAAAAATAGTTCTCATCAGCAACTTATGATTAAATTGGGTTTGGATTAGGGGCAAGCTAATCTAGCAGGGGGACAGAGGCGCTAAAGATACGGCGAAGCTAATAGAAAAAGATAGGTCAGCGATCGCTTGCTGGAGGGATTACTTGTGTCTAAACTCAGATGGCTACAACAAATAAAAGTATTGAAACCAGAAATCTGGCTATTGTTCATTGCTTTTGTCATGCCCTCTCTGCTGCTCTATTCAGATTTTTTGACCAGACAGTTTTTCTTTCTCACTCTAGGCGGCTTTCCAACAGTCGTCATGATGATCTATGTGTCTATCAACAGAGTTGCTCCACATAAACTAGGGCTTTCGCTAGAGCTTTCATCAGTACGCGAGATACTGCCCTCTACTTTGTCCCTACTTCTGTTAGGTTGGATATTTTTGGCTTTGCTCCCTTGGTTTTTCGGTTACCCTCGTTCTCTGTATCTAGAGTTCGGTTACTATGGCTGGTATTTTGGCATGTCGGTATTTCAAGAGCTGGTATGGAGAGGATTCGCTTTCCTGATTTTAGAAAAAATAATTGGCTCTCATGAGAGAGCTGTGATACTTTGCTCTGCCAGTCTTTTTGCGTTCTCTCACATTTACTTTCGTAGTGTTTTAATCGTTGCTGGAACCTGGCTGTTGGGCTGGTTATGGGGAAAAAATTACTGGAAGTTCAGAAGTATTTCTGGTCCTGTAGTTGCCCACTATCTTGTGGGGTTTCCTTTTATTCTCTTCAACTACATGGGGGGTAATCAGAGTTGGAGTCTATTCTGACACCTGTGTTATGCTCTTTGCACTTTGGCGTGGTGAGGATGTCATAGGCAATAGTGAAGAAAAACACTTACTCATCAAGGGATTGAGCGATTTGAACTTTTCTTCAATTATATTTTTACAGATTTCGCCATAATGTTTACAAATGAGCAGAGGAGTTGGGTAATTCATATCGTTGGGTACGATACATCCAATAATTCAGGGCTGAGAAGATAATCAGTGAGATGAAGCTCGAATAAATGACAATTGGACTTAAGGGAATCAGCAGAATCGAGGAAACCATCTCAATAACGATGAGTCCAATCAAAGTATTGGCAATGGTTTGACGATGTAAGCGACTGCAAAACATGGCACCGAGGGGAGCGCCAACGACAACGACGGGAATGGCAGCTAGCCAATAACTCTGTGCTGGATTGGTAAAGTCGTTGAAGACGAAAACCTGTAGAGCAAATCCAGCTATGGCATTAATCGCCATGAGAATAACAGAGGTTGGTGTTGCGACTTTTTCACTGAGGCGAAATAGGAGTACCATGACGGAAAAGGTAAAGATGTCGATGCCATTGCCGACTAAACCACTCATGATTCCGCCTAGGAATCCGGCGATGAATAAGACACTTTGTTCTTTAATTGTCCAGATAGGAAGGGTTAAATGGCAGGTTCTGATTCCTTGATTTAGGGTAAATAAGGTAACGGCGAAACTGGTGAGAATTGCTGTGAATACCATTTTCAGCACAGGTGCAGGTATAATCGGGGCGAGAAAACCAGCACCGAGAAAAATGCCGAGGAAACCGCCTAGACTTCCCCAAAAGATTATCCGCCACTCGACGCGAATTCGGGTGAAGCAAATGGCGATTGTCGCCGCACTCATGCCAACGCTTTGAATTGCCAGGGAAAATATTCTGGCGTCGTGGGGGGAAATATGCAGGAGTTTGGTAAAGACTGGAAATGCCACTGCGCCGCCACCGAGACTGGTTCCGCCTGCAATCATGGAACCAAACATCATGGTTATGGCGATTTGCCAATGGTTGATTAGATGAGTGAAAGCTTGACTGGGAGTGAGTAGGATTAGCCATGTTGTCCAAACCGCGATCACAATTAGCCCAACAATAGTTTTTTTATTGGTCATTTGTCAAAACAGTGATTTCACGGATTTATTGGAGAGATTGAAGTAGGGAGGTGAGAGCTTATTCATACACTGATTACACAGAAAAGTTGCTTCTCTCATCTTGATCTGCCTTCTGCTATTTTATGTTTAATGATAGATTTCTAAGGCTTCTTTGAGTGCAGTGGGTACGGGGATTGGTACGAGTTTGTCTCCTTCTCGTCGCATTGAGGCGGTTTGCTGTTCACCTTTGGCAATAAGTTCCTCGCCTTTGTCGGTAATTCGCCAATATTCAAACAGCATGGTAATCCGATTTTGAGTTAGTGAATCTAGGCGCATACGGATGGCTACGGTGTCGAAGGCGTAAAGTTCACTAAAGTATTCACAGGAGACTTTGACGGTGGCGAGTGCTAAGTCTTGGGAGAGTTGGGTGAGGATTTCTGGGGCGTGATCCCGGAGGAACATTTCCCGACATCGCCCTTGCCAACGGATATGATTGGCGTAGTAGACGTTGCCAACTAGGTTGGTTTCTTCAAAGCTGACGATGTGTTGGTGTTCATAGGTTCGCATGGTTGGATGTTGGGGGAGATGATGTTTTTTTAACGCAGAGGGGCGCAGAGGTTTACGCAGAGGGGCGCAGAGGGTTTGGGCGGGTTTTGAGTTGGGGTTTTTGGGTTTTAAATGCTAGTTTTTACCTTCTGATTGGGGATGGGTTGCCAATTATTGATCGAGCGATCGCGCTTTTCCAAGTTCTGGGATGTTGAGTTATTGGTTGGTTGGAGTAATATGGCAAAGACTAAGGGTTGCTCTGTGTCTCGTAAGCGGAGAACAAAAGAGGCGATCGCGCTTTCCCCAGATTCCAGCAAAACTTCCCCATCCCCAGGGGTTTCCAGGAGGACTAGGGGGGAGTTTACCATAGCACCCGCTTTCTTTAAGCATTCACTAGCACTCCAAATTCGGGTGGCGGTAGTATCTAGGGGTTCTTGGGTTTCTTTGGCGATCGCCCGCGCTAGATTCAACCGTTCTTTTCCGAGTAAATCTTGCCATACCTCGGTTGTTCGTGGCATTACGGGTTCGATATCGCAACTGATGGGATTGATGCTAGCACAAGCTAGGGTGATGGTATCGGTGTGGGCGATGGAGATTTGTTGATTTCCAGGGATTTCTGGTTTACCATCAGGACGACGTATCGGTGTTTTGTGTATGAGTTGTTGAATGGCGCGATCGCTCTTCTGTTGACGTTCTAGGTTAGCATCTTCGAGTACGGCGATGTCTAGGGAAATGTTGGGGATTTGTTCTTTGATTCGACGCTCAATATAGGGCGATAATAGGGGCGCTACCCAGGTATCGGGTGTCACAGAATGGACGGCTTTTAGCTGTAATCCTTGCCACTGTTCGATGAGTTTGCCGTCTGGATTGGTGACGTTTACGTCGTAAGTAAAGGTATCTCCCTTTTGGTGTTTCTCTGTGGCGTGGAGGAACCAAGAGTCGGTGGGGGAGGCTGAACCAATGACTATTTTTTCTACACCAATGGGTAAGAGAGTACGATGGGGAATACAGGCTTGAATTCCATGAATGACGGCATCTCTGGCACCGGGATCCCCTAAGACTAATTGGGTGGGTAAATAGTGGCTAAACCAGTTTGTCTGGGAATCCGAGGCAATTTCCGCACAGCATTCTTTTGCCCGAAGTTTATAATACCTCTGTAAGCGTTGGAATCGTCCTTGATGAAAGAGTATATCTCCGTATAAGTCCCGTTTTGGTTGAAGGGGATGTTCCACCGCAAGATGTTCCACCGCAAGACGTTCCACCGGAACGTCTCTACTAGGTTCCCCTGGGGGATTGAATCGACAGGTGGCTTGGAAATGGTTGACGCCAAATCCAGTTGTTTCGGTGCGGAGAACTACTTCTATTTGGTTGGTATCCTGAACTAAGGCGGCGATGCGAATGGTGACAGGGGTGTTTGGGGGAACGACGATGGGACGATTGAATTTTACATCGGTGAAAATCGGCAGTAATTCGGTTTCCCTTAACGCCATGGCTACCTGCGCCATCGCCTCTAATCCCATAACAGCAGGAAAGAGATATTCCCCTTGGACTTGGTGATCGGTAAGATAGGGATCGGTGGGATGGGACAGGTCGCTATCCACGACTAATTCCACACCAGGAATATAGACTCGTGGATGTTCTAAGAACCGTTGGAAAGGAAGTTCGGATTGGTTTAATTTGAGGGTTGGGGCTTGACCGAATCTACCCGCTACAATGACTGAATTAGGGAGCGATCGCGTTTTTAATCGTTGATGAATTAAATGCTGTAAAATCGACACCCCTTTGTCTGGGGGAATGGGAGTAATTCCTTGACGCATCAGGGTATCGATTCGTCCCAACCGTTCTCCCATACCGACACCAGACCAGACTGACCATTCTATCGTTAAGCAGCGACAGTTGGTATAGTGTTGACTAAAGTCTTCAGTTAACTGGGTTAACCATTCATTTGCCAGGGCATAATCGGCTTCACCGGGTAACCCAGTACGGGCAATAATGGAACCAAATGTGACTAGGAGTTTCAGATGATGGGGATTAACGGCGGCGAGGATATTTCGCAATCCCTGAACTTTGGGCGCGAGGGTGCGTTGTAAGGCAGCTTCATCGAGGGAATTGAGGAGTTGGGGAATATTCGTACCCGCGCCGTGTAAGATGGCGGTAATTGTGCCGAACTCTGATTCAATTTGCGCGATCGCGTCCCGCACGGCTGATCCATTGGTTACATCGGTAGAGTGATAACAGAAGGGGATTCCAGCATTCGTGAGTCGCTGTAAATTAGCCGCAAGTTCGCGATCGCTTTCTGGTTGGGATCTGCCTAATATAGCGAGGCGTATTCCTGTTTCTTTTGCCAGGGATAAGGCACTTTCGGCGGCGATGCCTTTGCCCCCGCCTGTGACTAATAATAAATCAGTTGCGCCAATTTTGTTGGGGTGGGTTTCACGATTATCTTTGGTTGTCACCTCGATGTGACTAAACCCGCCCTCATCTTCCTGGGTAAGGGGAAATACCTGGAGAACAGGTTGGCGACGAATACCATTAGTATCATAATGGGCTTCGCTATAACCCACAGCCGCTTGCGCTTCGGCGAGTACCCAGGCGGCGGCTTGGGGATGATCTAGGGGTAAGTCGATGATACAGGTGGTAAGGTTGGGAACTTCTTGGTGTAAGGTACGAACAAATCCCGCACCACCGCCACCTTGTTGCACCAGAATGAAGTGAGTGGTTTGTTTGTTCGCCAGTACAGCTTTTGCACCGGATAGGAGGAGAGGTAAATGGTGTTCGTCAGGGTTGGGAGGAAGACAGACAATCACACCCACGCCGCCCCAGTTATTTAAGGGTTGCTCTAACTTGGAGGCTAAGGGATGATTAGCTGGGGCAAAGCATTGCCATTTTCCCGGAGTGGTAGGAGATGGGGGAAGGCGACGAGGTAAGGGAGATTCCACCTGTTCAATCGTAAAGGTGCGAATCCAAGCGTCTACTCCTGAGGGGAGTTGTTGATTCTGTTGACTGGTTTCATGATTACCAGTATGCGCCAAATCCTCTAACGCTTGCACCATTTCCCCAATTGTGGCGTTGGCATAGTCGGTGGGGGCGACGGGGGCGGATAAACCGAGATGGCGAGAGGCGTCGGCGATGAGTTGGCTGACGGTAATTGAGTTGAGATGTAAGTCGCGTAATAGGTGATTGTCTTCTTTTATAGCGGTAATTGGGAGTTCTGTGCGTTCCGCTACCAATTGGCGCACTGTTTCTAGAGGGGATTGTTTTTCGGTGGAATGTCTGGGAGATGAGGACGTATTTTCTCTCCCTGTTTGCCTGAGAAGGGCGGGTTTAGTCAAGTTATCCGACATCGACAGCAGGTTATCGGTAAAACCCGCCCCTACAGTCTCGTTGCACTGAGACGTTGCATGCAACGTCTCTACATTAATTTCACAGGGATTGACAAAGAATTGGGGTTGCCAGTCTAATTTAAAGGGTCGCGTGAATCGATTGGCATATAGGGCTTGGATGTTAATTGGGGTTCCCAGGGCAAAGGTAGCACCAATGGCGTTGAGTAAACCCTTGAGAGAAGTACCACCTGCATCGAGGGGGAAAATTGGGGTCTTGACAAAATCACCCAGTAGTCCACTCATGACTTGTCCCGAACCCACTTCTAACCATACATCAATCTCTGCGGCTACGTGATCAACGGCGTCAATAAACCGCACGGGGGCAGTAATTTGATGACAGAGGAGCGATCGCACGTCGGTATCCGGTGTGATTTTATCACCTGTAACCGTAGAAATAACTGGACGTTGCAGGGGATGAACAGTTTGTGTCGCCAGATAATCAGCCAGAGGGGGGATGGCGGCGGCGACGAGGGGGGAGTGGAAGGCGTGGGAGACGGGGAGGGTGATGGTTTTGATTCCCTGATGAGTCGCCCGGTTAATGACGGTGGCGATAGCTTGGGCGTCTCCAGATATAATCGTTTGTCGAGGTGAATTGAATCCCGCGATCGCAACTTGTTTTCCTTTGATTAAGGGGGCGACTAGGCGTTTATCCCCACGGATACTCACCATTTTACCTGTGGGATGTCCTAATTCTGCCATGGCTTGTCCCCGAATTTTCACCAGTTGTAATAGGGTTGAGGTATCAAACGCGCCCGCCCAATGGAGGGCGGTGATTTCGCCTAAACTATGACCGATCGCGATCGCACCGTTGATGTTAAAGTGGTTTAGGGTTTGTAGTCCAGCCATGGATGCGGTAACAATTGCGGGTTGTGCGATCGCGGTATTCTGACTATCCCCAATTGGTAAATTGGCTTGTTCGTATAACTGTTTTACCCCAGGGAAACGACGACTCCACGCCCCTCCATTAAAATAAGTGGGTGAAGCTTGTCCAGGAAATAGGAATCCGATGCGGGGTTGAGTATTTCCGGTTCCCAGAAATAGTCCCAATGGTTGATCCAGTTGAGAGGTAATTCCTTGATTTAACCAGGTGGAAAGGGTTTCTAGGCGAGTGGTTAATTCCTGGGGGCTTGAGGCGACAATTGCCGCCCTAATTCCTTTATTATTATTCACTGTTTTGGCTAATTCAGCCGCCAAATCTGTGATTTCTGCATAAGAAAGTTGAGGCGCTAGGGTGAGAAGATGAGTCACTTGCTGGTGCAAATCAGAGATATCTTTACCCCCCAGAAGCAACAATTCGGCATCTTGAGTAGACCATAATGTCGGATTATACCCGGTATCGGTAATCGGATGACGGCTAATCCCTTCTAATACGATATGGGTATTAATCCCACCAAACCCCATAGCACTGACACCCGCTCTTAGGGGATAATGAGGAGACCAGGGTTCCCCTTGTTTTAATACGCGCAAAACTGGGGTTTCCCCAAGGGCGGGTTTAGTCAAGTTATCCGACATTGACACCATGTTATCAGTAAAACCCGCCCCTACATCGGCGCTAATTTCTGCTTCCCCAGCTTCCCCAGCTTCCCCAGCTTCCCCAGCTTCCCCAGCTTCCCCAGCTTCCCCAGCTTCCCCAGCTTCCCCAGCTTCCCCAGCTTCCCCAGCTTCCCTATCGGGAATTAACGCTGGATGGGGGTGATCACAACCTGTGGTTGGGGGTAAGATTTGATGGTAAATTGCCATCGTTGCCTTAATTAATCCAGCGATACCCGCCACCGCTTTGGTATGCCCAATATTGGCTTTAATTGAACTAATTACCGCCGGGGGTAAGGTTTCATTTTTGCCAGACTTCCCGTTTTGTCGCTGATTTTCTTGGATGGCGCCAGAGATTGTCTTTAATTCCGTTGCATCTCCCACAGGGGTTCCTGTACCATGTCCCTCAAAGTAAGCAACCGTATCAGGAGTGAATCCCGCTTTACGATAGGCGCGTTGTAATGCCAAACGTTGTCCCTCGACTTCTGGGCGAGTCATTCCGCCACTCCCATCGGAGGAAATCCCCCAACCTCGAATTGTGCCATAGATTTTGCGACATTGTGCGATCGCGTCTTCATACCGCATCAACACAATAAAGCCACAGCCTTCACCGGGGATGAATCCGGCAGAATGGGTATCATACACCCGCATCTTATCGGGGGTTAACGCCCCAGTTTTGGCAAAACCAATCAGTTCAAAGGGATCAAGACTTAAGTCTACCCCCCCAGCCAAGGCGACATCCAAATCCCCCGCCACTAACGCTGAACAAGCATTCGCTACAGCCAGCAGCGAGGAACTACAGGCGCCATCTAGGGTATAGCCACCGCCTTTGAGGTTAAAGTAATTGCAAATTCGTCCCGCAATGGTATTGGATAACCCCCCAGCTAAGGATTCGGCATCAATTTCTGGGAAGGGTTGTTTATATTTCGCTTCTAAGCCCGCTAGGAAATCCTGACGCTGTTCCGTTGTCCAATTTTGTTCAATCAGGGCAGAATCCAGGACACGGCGCACGTAGGGCCAGCGCAAGCGCATTACATTTGCCCTAGAGAATTCCCCAGTTAGGCTATTGCCAACCAGAACTCCAGTCATATCATGAGGTAAGCCCTCACCCTGAGCAAATCCGGCATCCGTTAAGGCTTTACTGGCGATATCCAATGCCAACCAGTGGGCTAAATCAGCCCCATGATAGGTGTGACTGGGAACCCGGAATTTGACCCGATCAAACTCGTAGTTGGCGATTACAGCAGCTTGCCTAGTATACGTGCGATCGGGGGTATTTGGATCAGGGGAGAAATAATCATTTAAATTTAGACGTTTTGATGGGATTTGGCGAAAGGCTTGACGTTGACTGAGAGCATTTTCCCAGAGTTGGATAGGAGAATTAGCATCAGGATATTGGCAAGCGATGCCGACAATAGCGATAGTATTCATAATTTTGTTATTTGTCATTTGTCATTTGTTATTTGTCATTCGTAACCCAGAGTGCAAGAACACCACTTGGTTAGCTTGAACATGAGGTATAAACTTGACATACTCTGGTTTTGACGGTTTATATCCCCCTAAATCCCCCTTAGAAAGGGGGACTTTGAGTCATTGCTGGTTATTCCCTGCGGAAAATACCTTGAGTCATTTCTAGTTACCCCCATCGGCTTGAATTATTTCTTGTTCCCCCCTTACAAAGGGGGGCTAGGGGGGATGTCTTCCTTTATCCCCAGAACAAAACAGGTTTTAAATTTCCCCTACCGTCATCGGAGTTGGCATCGCCACTCTCGCTGTAGAAATCTTCCCTATCCACACTTGAGCATAAACCCATAAACCCCGTAATAAACAAACCGCCGTCAGGGAGAAGAAAAAGCCAAACACAATATGAGAAAGCATCAACAAACCATACCCCGCCGCCACTGCACCGCCAAATAAAATTTGATCTTTGGTAGCAATTGGACTCGTACCCGGATCAGTCACCATATAAAACGTAAACAGCACAAACGCCACACTGGTAATCGGCATTAACGCCGCCATAATTGGCGTACCAAAGATTAAACTCCTCAGTACCGCTTGAATCACAAATCCGCCCACCCAAGCGCCAATTAGGGGAAGGCGACGGGTAAATTTAGCATTAAGAAACGTACCCGAAATTACAATAATTCCCGGTAAAATCCAATCCGCCGCCCCATCTAAATTTTCGGTGAATTGGTAGGGGGGAGCAATACCCACCCAGGGAAAAAGTAATAGGGTTAGGGTAATCCCAAAATTAGAAGGGTTGAGGAAATGACGGCTACGGTTGCCAATCGGGGCGTGAAAAATCGCTTTTGAACCAATCGCCACCGCTGTCGCAAACGCGATGGGGAAAAGTTGGTCATTAGCATAGAGTAACATAGCCACGGCTAACCCGGTAATATGGGCGGGGAGCAAGAAATCGATCAGATTTTGGACTCCGCCAGCAAAATGGAGAGGGCGCTGGTTAAGTTTGGCGTCAATTAGTTCTAGAATTAGTTCCGTACTGTAGGCGGTGAATAGAGCAATTAAAGGTTGCGCCCAGGATTGCTCAAAGCCTAAAACCGTATGTCCTAATAGGTTGAGAAAAGTAATCGCTATAGCGAAACGGCGTAATCCGGCGAGGCGGATTGATTTATACCAATTGTTGTTTGAATTCATCATAACGATTGATGGTTCAGTTTAGTCAAATGCGTGGAACGCTTAAATTAATAGATTCATTCACATCGTAGGGGCGCAAGGCTTGCGCCCTAAAAACCGCTGTAGTAATGAGATTACAGTTTAGTTAAATAGCCGTTTTTGCATACCCCAAACTCCAAGCAACCCCAATAAACCCAGAGAGACAACGGCTGAAGGTTCAGGGACTTTTTCCGCCACTGTAACATCTGAGCGACTGGTAAATTCGTAGCTATCGCCCCCACCTGAACCTGTAAATCCTAAGCTGAGTTTTACACTGCCACAGCCAACAGTATCACAGGTTAGTGTACCCCCTCCAGATAAAGGTTCATAGAGATGGGTATCTCCACTTCCGTCTGGCGCACCCGCCGGGAAAGATGCTTGAGAACCGAGATTAAATGAATCTACAACCGTACCCGTTGCATCCAAAAAGTCATACTGCAATAATCCTGGAGTTGTTAAACTTACCCCGTTCTTAGGTGTGCTACCATCAGTTAGCACACCGGATAGAGAACTCGCGATGGAAACATTTGGAGCAAAAGGAAATGACGTAAATGTCAGATTAAATGGACTCGGTTCGGCAAAATCTATGAAAGATGCCTCGAATTTCAAGACGGGATCGAGGAATACTGACACTTGATTAAGTTTAACCTGATCTCCATCTGCACCCGGTATGGTTACCAGAACTGGATTCAATAAATTGTATTCAACCTGATTTATATCTGAATGATAAGTCGTTGCGTGCAAATCTAACAGCAGGGGTAAACCGTTCACGCTTGTATCAAAATTTATCCCACAGATTTTGTTGGCTGGGATAAAAATATCTCCCTCTGGACAATATTGGGTTAATGGTTCAATTGTTATCCCCTGGGCTGCGCTGGCAATCATCACAGTAGCAGCCGCTAGGGTGGCAGAATGTCCAATTCTGTTCATCCTGATAGCATCAAAAATGGTTAAGGTTGAAAAATGTCTGGGTTTCATATTCTTGTCCCCTATAAATAGTGAATATACATGGGTTTAAGTGGTTTTACGGAAGCTCCCTTATTCACCCCGCCAGACAATACAGGGTTGGTTTATCCCTAATCAATTCAGTTAGAATACCGCTCGTGATATTAATCTTACTTCCGGGATGCTTTTTGCTTCAATCCCCAAAGTCCAGCTAGTCCAAATAAAGCCAGAGGTACGACAGCTGAGGGTTCAGGAACCGACTTAGAAACAGTAAAAGGAGGAAGCGGATATACCTCATGAATTTCTTGAGGATGAGGCTCTGAAAGACTCGGATCAGTAATAAAAGGTCCCGTAAATATACCCATAGCATCAAAGGGTTCAAGGGTGGTAAATGTGCCAGTTCCAATTAACTGTTCTGACTCAGCCGTGGCATAAAATTCTAGAGGACCAAAACCAGGTACTACGATGGGGGTACCATCAGGAAATAGGGCAATAGCTTCAACGGGTAAATTAGCCCTCCAAGTTTGGGAAGACTGGTTGATGGTAATATATCCTGTTTCTTGCTCTCCCTCAAGCCGAATGAGAACGATAGATGGATCAAAACCATAAGGGGATAAATCTACAGGGTCAACCGATTGCAGATTTAGTTCATGAATTAGGAGTGGAACGGTACAAGAACCTTCGACAAAAGTGCAGTCTTCTAGTCGCTCTAGGGTTGTATCAGAAAGGGAGAGTTCTGGGTAAACTGGAGTACCGACGAGAGGAACTATACCAATTTCCGGTAGAACTATTGAACTCCCACCATCACCAAAGGTGAGGAATTGGTCAAACCCTTTCTCCAAATCTACAGCCTTAGCAGATTGGGGAACACTCAAAGTCGCCAAAGCGCTTAATCCGACAACTCCCAAAACCGATGCAGTCTTACCCATAAAATTCATAACAATGCTCCTGATTGTTGCCAACAATTTTCTGATCAAACGCCATGTAGATAAAAATGGCATTTCTTTTTTGAGTAATTCTCTACATGACGCCGTAGCTTAACGCCTCAATTGACGAAATTAAGACACATCTTTTTTGTTACGCTTTCTTGAAGATTGTTTTTTGAAGAATGCACCAAATCCGAGAGCTGTGGCTGAACCAAGGATAGTTAATGGTTCGGGGGCGATTGCATTACTAGTCGGATGAATTCCTCGATGTGGAACCACACCCACCGTAAAGAAACCCTTATCTGGCTGTATTGCTGCGGATGGGGCTTGACTAGTCCACATTGCGTTGTCAGCTCCAAGAGATTGCGGGAAGTTACAGCTATTCAATAATTCAGGGCATATAGCATCTTCCTTTGTCCCACCTACTGGTACAAATAAAGCAGTGAAATTAAAAGTAAACTCGGAATTAAAGGTTCCTTTGGCAACATTCCCGTTCAAGCTGTCAAGGGTTATAGTCATCTTGCCGTCTGGTGAATCATCCGGTGTGACTTCAGTAAAAATGTCGAACTCCTCTTCCCCAATAGTGACACTTTGTTTACTCTTCAAGGAGAGAACCCTTACTTCAATGTCAGTCATACCGGAATCACCCACATTATCTAAAGTCACATCTTGTTTTCGCTGGACGATTGTATCGGCATTTCCTACATTAATTGTTTCAGATGAATCCGGCAAAACAAACGTACCGACAGGAACTCCCTCAAATTCAATTTCGCCAAAGCCATCAAATTCAAATTTAGCACCATCTCCGGTTTTAAAAAAATCAAAACCTGCCCCTACAGTTACAGCACTAGCAGACTGCACAACCCCCAAAGTCGCGATGCTCGCACTCAACCCAACAACCCCAAAAACCGATGCAGTCTTACCAATAAAACCCATAAGTCAACACTCCAAATTTATACAAACACTACTTGACACTCCCAAACCTAAAATCCAGTATTCCCAGGCTCAGACAGCCATTAAAAGGACTAACAGTCTGATATCGAGTCATCGCAAACTCATCCTTGGGCGTCACTTTCCGGGTGTCTTCCGGTAGCCGAATTATCAACCCATTATTTCCGCAGAATTTACGATACCCAAAAGCGAGTCGCGCTCAATCCGACTACTCCCCAAACCAACGCCACCTGAGCAACACAGCTTTTACCCAACGTAGTCTTACTGACAAAATTCATCTGTTTATTCCTGATTGTTGTAGTCAATTTTCTGATTAAACGCTATGTAGGAAAAAATATTATTTATTTTTTATGACAATTACCTACATAAAGCCGTAACTTAATGCCTCACTTGATGAGATTAAGACATATCTTTTTTGTTACGCTTTCTTGAAGATTGTTTTTTGAATAATGCGCCAAATCCTAGAGCAGTGGCTGAACCCAGAATAGTGAGCGGTTCAGGAGCAGGGGTATGAGTAGCATTAACTAACCGTGCCACCTCGTCGTCATTTTCATTAAATAATGAAATCGGATTAGGAATGTTATGAGTATAATCAATACCAATTGGAGGAACTCGATTAATCATCGCTGATTGGCGGAGCGGCACTTTATTATGCAATTTACCCAATGAGCTATCGATTTCAAAAAAGATATCAAAGTAGCTAATAGCTAATTTTGGATCATTTTCCTTCTCCATAATTTTTCCTGGTGAATATAACGCTCCATCATCATTCAAGTTACCAGTACCGTCACCTGCTTTAAGGGTGAATCCCCCTCCAGACAACTCTAAAGAAACAATCTCAGTATTAATTTGATTCAAGTGTGGGGTGAATCCATCAGTTCCATCTAAAGGATCTGGGGTATCAATTGGATCTCCCCGGAATATGGTAGTTGGACCAGACAAAACTATTGTCGAATCTACTTGATTATCAAGATTTGTATCAATTCCAATGGTTGCAAAAGAACCGAATGAATCAAAGCCACTCGTGCATGTATCTACCCAATGTTCGCCTGGTCCACAGGAATCTGCTGCAACCCCAGGTTTAGCGACACCCAAAGTCGCGATCGCGCTCAACCCAACAACCCCAAAAACCGATGCAGTCTTACCAATAAAACCCATAAGTCAACACTCCAAATTTATACAAACACTACTTGACACTCCCAAACCTAAAATCCAGTATTCCTAGGCTCAGACAGCCATTTACAGGACTTACATTCTGATGTCGAGTCATTGCAAACTCATCCTTAGGCGTCACTTTCCGGGTGTCTTCCGGTAGCTAAATCATCAACCCGTTATTTCTGCAAAATCACCTAGCACAACCTTATGCCAACCCGGTGATAAAACCAACCGTTCCTCATGCACATCACCCTTACTATCTCGCCACTTCAACTCAACCGGAACTACTGTATTCTTAGCCACTTCACCCAACCCAAAATGTAACTCCGGACTGCGGGCGCCAGAATGACCATTTCCCCCATCCACCTGCGCTACCAATTCTCGTCCATCTGGCAAATAAACCGTCGCCGCTGCACCAATTGCTGGAGAATTTTCCGTTGTCATTCCTGGAATATCTCGCACCAAATGCAACCCCAGAAACTCGCCTACCTTTTCACTCTGATTGCGATAGAAATAAGACTTATCCCATTGATTGGCAATAGCAAAATCCAAATCTCCATCCCCATCCACATCAGCCGTCGCAATCCCCCGCGTCACCTGGGGTTTATCCAGTCCCAAATCTGCGGCTAAATCATAATAACGACCATTCGCGGCTTGCACAAAAAACGGATTATGCTGATGACCACTTAAATCATCCCCAGCTTGCAACTGAAACCAACTACTCGGACGACTCAATAATTGGTCATTTCCCATCGCCAACTCCTGTAATTCGGGCCAGCGATTCACCTCACCTTTAGCAAAACCTGTCGCCTGAAGTGCCTCCAAATTCCCATCATTATCAAAATCGCCAAACTTGGTTTCCCAACCCCAACCACTGCGAGATAAACCCAAGGATTCACTGCTGTCAACGTAGGGGGCAATTCCTCGTTTCATCTTATCAGTCTTTCCCGTACTTGTAAACAGAAAATGACTTTCTTCCAACGCATATTCTGCGGCAATATTACTCACATAAATATCTAGCAAGCCATCTCCATTCACATCACCAAAATCGACACCCATCCCTTTAAAGCCATCACGCCCCAACACCTTAGAATTAGGCGTCGTCAACCCCTTCTGCCCATCCAAAACCGCAAACGCCAACTGCCCCGGTTGAGAACGATTATGCAGCAAATGATCCGGACCAAAATCATTAGCAAAATAGAGTTCTGGCAACATATCCCCATCCAAATCAGCCGCACCAGCCCCTAACGTCCAGCCATGAGCAATAATCGGATCAAATACTCCCTCAACCTCTTCAAAATTCACCGTTGGCTGAGTTCCTACGCTTGCCCCCACCCACCGCAAAATCCGATTTTTCCCCCCGTTATAAGCGCGAGTCATGGAATGCTGCATCGCCTCCACTCCCGTACCCTTGTGATTGAGAATTTCTGCCCCATCCTGGAAATAATTCCCAATAATCAAATCCTGATGTCCATCTCCATCTAAATCCGCAAAAGTCGCCGCATTCGTATACCACCGTTCACCCGTTGAAACGATTTCCTGTTGAACATAATTTCCCCCTTGTAACGAGGTACCTTGGCTCAGAAATGCAATCGGCGTGCGTCCCCAATAATAAACCAGAACATCCATCACCCCATCTTCATTTAAATCCCCTGGCAAACACCCCATCGGTACCATTGTTGAGGAATCGTAAGTTAAAGCAGGCTCCAATCCAAACGGTTTATACCGTTGAGATGTCCCCGGTACAGGAGCAATAATCGCTTGGTCAGTACGCGGATCAACATAACAACTATCATTGGATAACCCATCCCCATCCAAATCATTCAGCGCCACTGCTGCACCCACTGCCGAAATCCAGCCCGAATGACGTTCTAAACTGGGATGAACTGAGCGTATATATTTGCGGGGATATCCAGTTAATTCTGGTAATGGCGTAGTAGTGAAATTAAAATGAGATGCTAAAACATTCCGCTCAGTTGCTGACAATGCGGGTAAGCGAGTTAAGCCAAATAATCCGATAATTATCGTAATTGCCACTAATCGTTTAGCGTGGCGTTTAATAAACTTATTGAAAGTTCTCATAGTTTTATTCCACAGTTTTAAATTGAAACTCGCTTAAGTTTGTAGTAAGCGCTAAAGCGCTTCCAGAACCCATGGTGCGTTACGCTTCGCTAACACACCCTACGCACTACGAACGAACAAGGAGCTAAAATTGAGCTTGAATGCGTCGCCGCCAGATTTCATACGCGGGTAACATATCCCCTAGCTTTCCTTTCAACTTGGCTGGAGAACTTTTTGGTAAATCTTGAAGTGCAATATCTGTAATCTCAGCCGCTGCTTCCGCCGACATCCCCCATAAAACCTGACAAGCCATTTGGGTATGGGCAGTTAAATTCCTCGCCCGCAACCGAGTTTTTGCCGCAAACGCAGCGCCTTGAGCTAATTCCGGCTGATACTCTCCCGCCGCTATCTTTAATGCAGCAATCCCGTCACTGTCTACGCCGCCTGCATAAGTACAAGCCAAACCAATCCCACTCCACAAATCAGCGCGTCTCACCGGGGGGAAATTCTCAAGGGTTTGGGGAATGCGAGTCAAATCTGCCCCATTGACAAACCAAATACTACGACCTAAACCTTGGTCAAATACATTGCCAGCATACCCTGAAAGTCGTTTGGGAATGGCTATCCCTGTGACAAAATCTCGCCCGTAAAAATACCCTTGGTGAAAGCCGTACCCGTCAATGGCTAGCCAACTCAGCAAGGGGTCAAGTTTAGCTAAATACTCATCCCTCAACCAAGGTAATCGCGCGATCGCCCAACCCACACCGACATGTACCATGTAGGTATGATTTGCCCCAGCCTCTCCGAGAAACCGTTCTACGCGCTTCCCTTTCCAAGGCGTCAATCCATCCAATAGCGCCAAACCCATCGCCGCCCCTTCAAACGCAAACCCGCGCCATTCAGGGGAAACGGTGTTGAGTTGGGTGAGAAGAAGGTTAGAGTCGTCGTATGCGATCGCGCTATGGTAGCCTTGCAAGAACGTATGACCCACTCGTTCTAACTGTTGCTGGGTTTGAGCATCATCACATTGAAACCCACGACGGGCAAACGTAGCTTCCTCTGGGGAAATACTCAAGAGAGACTTGCGAAGAGAGTTCAATGAAGGAACTCTATCGGTTCTGGCTTTTGTTAACGTTTGCAGCATACAATATCCCTGACTCCTGTAGATATAGTCTTTGAAGTTAATATCTGTCAGTCTGAACCGCTCAATGAACTAATATCTTGGACTCGTCTCAAGCCGACAATTTTATGTAGGGTGGGCAAGAATTACAAACCTTGAAACGCTTATATTATCGTTGGTTGCTCTTGCCCACATCACGGTAACTTCCAGTCACCATACATACAGAGGTAGAGAACTCCTTCTATTACCAGTTACTTACCCTGCTTCGGTAGCCGCTTCTTGGTAAATCCCAGCATTGCCCCTAGTCCAAAAATAGACGCGATCGCTGTTGCAGGTTCTGGAACTGGATGAACGATGTGAGTTTCATTTAATTGACCAACCTGATAAACAATGCCATCTACTTCTGTAAAGAGTAATCCATCACCACAATAGGTAATTGCTGCATCGGGAAAGAGCTCAGCATGAGGGCATTGCATATTTACAGCACCATTTTCTACCATGTCTGGAGAAACCCCCTTCAGCTTGCGATCGCCAACTATTGTCGTACTGCCGAAGAGAGACAAAGCTCCCGCATCGATTGAAAAATCAACATCAAAGAAACTATCCGCCATGCCATCCCCATCTGGATCTTGAATTTCCCCTGTTCCCGATGCTGAAAGGCTGATGTCTCCTAAAAAATTATCACTACCGGTTAAGGTATGATTGAGTACAGTTTTAATTATCCCATTTTCTCCTTCGTCTCGATCAACCACAACTGGACCAGAAAGCATTAGTGCATTATCGCCGACACGATGCCCTGTGAAATTCTCAGGAAAAATGTCTTGTTGCAGAATTTCCTCTAACAAGGGTACATCCAGCCACAAATCAATGAAAGCCCAGCTATTGGGGAAATAATCACGTCCCTCTGGACATTCATTAACCCAATTCACGCCATCTTTGCCTAAGCTACAATCAGCTGCTGCCTGCGCCGACTCCGGAACTCCCACCAGCGCGATCGCACCTAATGTTACTGCTCCAACTATCGGTGTCGCTTGGCTAAAAATTTTTCTTGACCATGAAGTAATTGCCATTTGAGTTTTCCTTTTTTGACTTTTCCTTTTCGCTTAAACTAATGAGTAAAAATACTTATTCAGAATAATTCTCGTCTTGGCTGACAATCTCTAGGGTCTATTTAAATACAGATTCAAGAAAAAGCAATCGTCTTTAAAGAATCTTCATAAAGTTACATTTACTTTACATTTATGGATGTAAAGACATGTTAAGTGTAAAGGTTTCATCATGTAACGTTACACCCTAACGACTTGATAAAAGTCAACCTATTTTTTGTATAAGAATCAATAAATATAAACTTTTTCAAAGATATAGCCAAAAATCCTGATCATAACCTATGCTTGACTGTTTGGGCTTCACGGTCAGACGTGAGCGATTCATCAGGAAAATTAACTGAACAGTTTGACGCAATCTTTATACTTAGCTTTACTCAATCTTCATATTCTACCATGCTGGACTAAGAATGTTGCCACAAGTCTACATTCATCAAGCCGTTCGTACATTCCCCAACGCTCCAGATATTGAGAATGATTCTGAAAATTCCTCTCCCTTGGTTGCAACTCACCTATAAAAAGATGCGATTTTTCGTCGCACTCATGGGAATTGGCTTTGCTGTGATGCTGATGTTTCTGCAACTTGGACTGCGGGATGCCCTCTTTGACAGTGCGGTGCGCCTGCATCGGAGTTTAGAAGCTGACATTATCCTGCTGAGTCCCCTCTCCACAGCATCCATTGCCATGGAAAGCTTCTCCCAACGCCACTTATATAAAGCCTTAGGATATGCTGGCGTCGAGTCAGTCAGTTCTGTTTATGTCGATTTTGCCGTCTGGAAAAACTTAAAAACTCGTCGCGCCCGTCTCATCTTTGTCATTGGTATCAATCCCACCGATCAGGTATTAAATTTGCCTGGAGTGCAACAGAATATTGATCAAATTAAACGGGAAGACGTTGCCTTATTCGATCAAGCCTCTCGACCCGAATTTGGACCTATTGCCCAGGAATTCAATCAGGGAGAAACCATCATCGCTGAAGTTAGGGGTCATCGCCTGAAAATCGGCGGGTTATTCAAACTTGGCACCTCCTTTGGTTCCGACGGCAACTTAATTATGAGTGACTACACCTTCTTACGAGCCTTTAACAATCGCTCGGACGGATTAATTGATATCGGCTTAATCAAACTAAAACCTAATGCCAATCAAAACCGTGTGTTAAACCACTTAAAAAGCAGTTTAACTGATGGCGTTAAGGTTTTCTCCAAGCAAGAGTATATTGACTTTGAAAAAAACTATTGGAATACCAGTACAGCCATTGGGTTTATTTTCGATCTGGGTGCAATCGTCGGATTTACCGTTGGCACAGTCATTGTCTACCAAATCCTTTATGCGGATGTCTCAGACCACCTTTCAGAATACGCCACACTAAAAGCGATCGGTTATACCCACAACTATTTATTAAAAGTAGTTTTTGAAGAAGCTTTGATTTTAGCCAGTTTTGGTTATATTCCAGGTCTTGCTATTTCTTTAGGTCTCTATAGCCTAGTCAAAAGTGCGACGCTTTTACCGATTGCGATGAACCTGAGTCGCGCTGTATTTGTTCTTGGCTTAACCACGTTAATGTGTTTAATTTCTGGGGCAATTGCGATGCAGAAACTGCGAGACGCTGATCCGGTTGATAGTTTCTAGTGCAAAAAGGTAGAATTTCTGCCTTGCGATAGTACAGTTTTGCCGATGAAAGGGGTTAAGGTAAAGCTGTTGAAACGATTAGGCTGTAATGAGTTCAGACCCAAATAACACATCGCCGGAACAGGAAAAGGCTCCAGAGCAAACTCCAACCGTTGACCCAAAGGATTTAGCCATGAAACCCGGTTATATTGCCGATCGCGATGCTGAGGAAACCGTAGACAATCCAGCCGTAACACCGCAAATGCCCAATGATCCCAGTGATGACCGAGGAGATTTAAGGCGGGATTGACAACGACGAAAAAATTTCAGCCGTTCATTCCTGTGCTGAGGCGATCGCAAAACTTGGGCAAGGGGAATCCGCGATCGCATCTACTTCTACCTTGCCCAACCAACTCAAATTCCCATCACCTAGGATTCGCCACCGATGGCTTTAAATCCGCTTGAGTCTCACCCACAGGCTGATAACCATTTTCTGGCAGAGGGCGTCGTTCCTCAATCAAGCTAATCGTCCCACTCACCTTTTCCGGGAAAATCACCACCAAACCCCCGGACGCCACGCCGTCTAACGCCGTATTAATTGCGTCGGTTTCATTGAGAATAATTTCATACTCCCGATCCGGATTCGTCTCCAGAATTCCCTTGCGAATCAACTCCGCCGCGTCACCACTGGGACGTCCCCGTAAATCCGCATCTTCTTTAATAATGATCCGGTCAAAAATTTCTGCGGACAGTCGTCCCAGATTAATGAAATCCTCATCCCGGCGATCGCCTGGTCCACCGACAACACCAACCCGTTCCCCAGACCAATTGCGAACAAAGCCACCCACGGCTTCATAACTGGCAGCATTATGGGCATAATCAACCAAGGCATGGTACTCACCTAGGTTAAATAAATTCATCCGTCCCGGTGTCTGCGCCACAGACGCCCGGAATGTGGTCAACGCATGACGAATTGCCTCAATCGGAACCCCTTGAGCAAAGGCGGCGAGACTCGCGGCTAAGGCATTCGCAATTTGAAACGGTGCCATTCCCCGCATGGTCACAGGTACATGTTCCGCCTTCTCAATCCGCAGCGTCCATTCGCCTCGGATTAAGGACAGGTAGCCATTTTCATACACCGCCGCCAAACCCCCCTGTCGGGTATGCGCTTTCACCACCTCGTTGTCGGGATTCATGGAGAAAAACGCCACATGCCCTTTGACCCGCTGTGCCATCGCCATGACTAGAGGATCTTCAGCATTGAGGACGGCATGACCTGCTGGACTCACGGATTCAGCCACCACACTCTTGAGATGCGCCATCTGGTCAAGGGTATCAATGTCACCAATGCCCAAATGATCCGCCGAGACATTTAAGACAACGCCCACATCACAGGTATCAAAGGCTAACCCCGATCGCAGAATTCCACCTCGTGCTGTTTCTAATACCGCCACCTCAACCGTGGGATCTTTGAGAATCACTTGAGCGCTTTGGGGTCCAGTCGTGTCTCCTTGTTCCACCAGATGATCGCCAATGTAGATCCCATCGGTGGTGGTATACCCAACCCCATGACCCGTTTGCTTATAGATATGGGCAAGCAAGCGAGTGGTGGTGGTTTTCCCATTCGTCCCTGTCACCGCCAGGATGGGAATTCGACTGGCTTGTCCCGGTGGAAACAGCATATCCATCACCGGGGCGGCGACATTGCGCGGTAAACCTTCCGAGGGACAGACATGCATCCGGAATCCTGGCGCAGCATTTACTTCCACTACCACACCATCAATGTCCCGTAGGGGTTGGCTAATATCGGGGGTAACAATATCAATGCCGGCAATATCTAGACCAATAATTTTCGCCACCCGTTCCGCTAACCAAACGTTTTCCGGGTGGATATCGTCCGTGCGATCTATCGCAATACCCCCCGTACTCAGATTAGCCGTTGCCCGTAAATAACAGACTTCATCCTCTTTGAGAACCGTATCCAAGCTATAACCCTGACGTTCTAAGATGCTCAGACTCGTATGATCAACGATAATTTTCGTCAGGACGTTATCATGACCCTCTCCTCGATTGGGATCGCGGTTCGTCCGTTCAATCAGTTCCTCAACCGTGGACTTACCATCCCCAATCACACGGGCGGGAATCCGCTGGGCGACGGCTTCAACTTTGCCATTAATCACCAAGACGCGGTGGTCAAAACCGGGATAATAGCGCTCGACAATCACCGCACGGGAAATATCTTTAGCGCGATCATAAGCTTTTTCGGCTTCGTCCCAGTTGCGAATGTCAATCGTAATCCCCCGCCCATGATTACCATCCAGGGGTTTAATCACAATCGGAAAACCGCCTACATACTCGATCGCGCTGTCTAATTCGTCCAGATAAAGCACCGTTGTGCCTCGGGGAACCGGAACCCCCGCATCAAGCAAAATCTGCTTCGTCCCTTCTTTATCACAGGCTAATTCCACCCCTAAAATTCCGGAGTAATCACTCAAGGTGGCTTGAATTCGCTTCTGATGCACCCCGTAGCCAAGCTGAATCATGGCTCTGGCACTTAGGGGAAGCCAGGGAATGCCTCGGGCGTCGGCTTCTTTGACCAAGGCTTCTGTACTCGGTCCTAACGCCGCATCGCGAGCGAGTTCGCTCAGGTCTTTTAAGTCTTGATCTAACTCCCGTTGCGGATAGGTTCCGGTATCGATAATACTTTGGCACAAGCGCACAGCCGCCCTAGCCGCATAGCGACCCGCCTGCTCGTCAATGTACTCGAAAACAACTTGATAAATTCCGGCTGTCCCAGTTTCCCGAGTCCGACCAAACCCAACGCGCATTCCCACCAGTTCCTGAAGTTCCAGCGCCACATGTTCGATAATATGCCCCATCATCGTGCCTTCTTTGACCCGACTTAAGAACCCACCCCGAACACCCGGAGAACAGAAATGCTCTTCTAGACTGGGTAGCGTCTCTACCAGTCCCTCGTAGAATCCCAGAAGTACATTGGAGGGTTTATCGATGAGTTCCTCCAAATCAAGACGCATGACAATGAGTTTGTGGCGTCGAATGCTCCAGTAATTGGGACCGCGTAACGTCTGGATTTTTAGAATTCTCATAGTTAGTGATGAAATCGGGGATGGTTCACAATGTCGGCTTTTGAAGCACAAACTAGCGATTGTGCAAAATCTATTTTAGGAATTTCTTTAACATTACGTGACATCCTCCTACCCTGGATCTCCAGATTAAAGCGTAGACTTCTCAAGTATCGCGACTTACAGTGTCTCAACATTTTTGCCAGTTCTCAGAAGTCCTCCAGGTAATCGGGGGAGTAGTCTACTCTTGCCCTGATTGGATTCACCTGTTTTGAGTGGATGGGACATCTTATCTAGTTTCCGACTGTTCAAAGCCATCAAACTGTTCACTATGAACATTTTGTGGAAACGATTGGCGATTTTTGACCTTCGTAGAGACGTAGCATATTACGTCTCTACATCCCTGCTCTTGCCGTCATACATTATTGATGGGCATTAATGCTCGTTTATAGACATGATAGCGATCGCCATGACACAAAATATGGACTCGGAGGTTATGTAGACTAATGGGATCGGTGCTGCCAATATCCACCTGATTGGTGTGAGACAGTTCTCCGGGATCAATAATCGTCACCGTACCTTTGCCCATCACCTGTAACCAACCATCTCGCTCAAAGATGATACAAGTATCTTCATCGATGCCGATCCCCAAGCGATCCGGGTGAGTGGCGATCGCACTAATTAAGCGGGCGATGCGATTCCGATTCAGAAAATGCTGATCGACGATCACTTCCGGAATAATCCCCAAACCTGTTGCCATATCCACTAAAGAGCGATTCGGGGATTCACCACTCCCGCCGCCAGCAATCATGTGATGACCCATCACCGCCGCACCTGCACTTGTTCCCGCTAAGGTAATCTCCCCTAAATGCACCCGTTGACAGACTTTTTCCATTAACGGGGTATCCGAGAGTAAACCACACAAACGCAGTTGATCCCCACCGGTCATGAATACACCCGTACAGGTTTCCACATACTCTTGTAAATAGGAATCCGATCCTTGAGCGCGATCGCGCACATCCAGGACTTTAATCTCCTTAGCCCCCATATCCTCAAAAATCCGCTGATAGCGATCGCCAATAATCGCGGGTTCTCGCGACGCCGATGGAATAATCGCAATTCGCGCCTCACCTGCACCCGACCGACGAAAAAAGGTTTGCAGGATCTCCCGTCCATGAACTTTATCTTCCGCACCACCAATAACAATGATGGCGGTTTTCGTCGATTGAGGCATTGTCGTCGCTTGGAATTGAGAGTCTAACTGCAGCATACTGTCGATGTCGAGTTCGGGCATAAGGTGAGTTCAATACTTTAGTGTCGCGCTAGGGCTAGAACTGTCACTTTATTACGATTTTGACTCTAGCTCAACTCCTAGTCTCGGCTGTCTTTGACAAGCTTCTCCCCAACTAAACACCATCGCGCTTGGCTTTGATTCAGATGCACTCTACATCCGCCTCGATACGGTGAATCGATGGAAATGGTCACTTGTTTAGCTGCCAAAGAAGGCTCACTCACGACACTGAACCATTCAGAGGAAATCGGCTGTTTCCCCATCATCATGGCAAATTATATCAATAATTACCTATACTATGAGTTACTATTGACCCTTTTTGTCTTAACAGCTACCCAATTCTTGTGCGCTTTGATGTTGTCACCCTGTTTCCGGATTTCTTTACCTCTCCCCTGGCGTCAGGACTGCTGGGTAAGGCATTGACCAAACAAATTGCCCAAGTGCACCTACTCAACCCTCGTGATTTTGCCACCGATAAACACCGAAGGGTTGACGATGAACCGTATGGGGGTGGGGTGGGGATGTTAATGAAACCCGAACCAATTTTTGCGGCGGTGGAGTCGTTGCCCACATTACCTCGACGAGAGGTGATTTTAATGACGCCCCAAGGACAACCGATGAACCAGCCTCTGTTGGTGGAGTTGGCGACGGGTTATGACCAGATTGTGATCATCTGTGGACATTATGAAGGTGTCGATGAACGAGTCTTACATTTAGTGACGCGAGAGGTATCGTTAGGGGATTTTGTCTTAACCTGCGGTGAAATTCCCGCACTCGCCCTAATTAATGGGGTGGTGAGATTACGTCCTGGAACCGTGGGGAAAGTGGAATCCCTTAAATCAGAGAGTTTTGAAGCCGGATTATTGGATTACCCGCAGTGGACACGCCCTGCTGAATTTCGCGGTTTGCACGTCCCAGATGTTTTATTATCGGGCAATCATCAGGCAATTGACCAGTGGCGCAAAGACCAACAGATTCAGAGAACCCGGGAACGTCGCCCTGATTTATACGACAAATGGGTTAAGCAGGCTGAAAATCCGCCGAGTTCCAATATGTCAAAATGAAACTCAATTGAGATTAAATCCTTGCTGCTTTTAACTAGGCTTGTATGAAATCGCCTGAGTTGCTGAAAAACTTACCGACTTCTGTACAGAAGGTGTGGCGACCTATGCTGCTGATTTCTGTGGTGTTGCACGGTATTGTGCTAATTTTACCCGTACCTTCTACCTGGGAAAAGTCGGAACCCGAAGAACAAGTGAAGGTGACACAGTTACCTTCTCTTTCTACATCACCTGAGTCTTCAGTAAATTCCGCTGAGGAACCCACAGGAGAAACGAGTCCAACGCCAAATCAACCGACTCCTTTCGTCTCAGCCTTTTCTAGTCAACCTACGATTAACTCATTTCCTGACCCTATCCAACCGACTCCTGATCTCAGTCCTACGGTTGAATTTACTCCAGAAATTTTGGAAAATCCTCAATCGTCACCCTCTCCATCACCCTCTAGTTCTAAGGATGAAACTCAGACGATTGAAGAAAAAAATACAAAAAATACTGATCAGACCATAGATTCTGGAATTGATACCAATGATGTCAATGTGGAAGATCCGCTGAAAAAATTCCTCACAAATTTTCCGTTTCCTGAAGAGGCTGCCATGGGTTCGTTAGGTGAACTTACTGGAGAGGCAGATACATCAGCTCGTCATATCCAGCAACCCTTAGGGCAGGTTATTAAATACTATAGCAAGGAACTACCTGAGCGCAATTATACTCTAGCTAATCCGAGTATAGATGAACCTGACTTCAAGGTTTATCAAGTGTCTCAAGATGATATTTCTCAATATCTGCACTTGATTTTAAAGGGGGAAAATACGATAATTTTCCTCTCAAAAACACAACTTGATCGGGCAGACTTACCTGAGTTAACAGCGGAAAAAGCAGAAGAACGAGAATTGCAAAATATTCTGGAACAGATTATAGTAGCTGGTGAGCATACAAAAGAGCTGAATACAGAAATTAAACAAGTATTGGCTGAGGGGGTTGAGGAAAAATATAATTATTTGGGAACTGTTTATGAAAGAGATAAGGAACAGTTAATTTCTCAGTTTGTCAGTCAACTTGAAGAGAAAGAGTTTACTGTTATTCCTTTAAATGATGATGATGGACTATATTACAGTGTTAAAAAGAATGATTTTCAGGGTATTATTCAACTTATACCAACACAGTCAGGACTAGCCATTATTAGCTTAGAGTTTTAGATTGTTTTTGGTTTGAGGAGTTGTTGTTAAGCGCCACTATCAATAGCTAAAGAAACGCGATCGCCTCCCACATCCCGCATTTGAGCCAATACCTGAATCACTTGCTCGTAGGGCAATTGACTATCGGCTTGCAAGAATACAGCCCCTTGAGGATTTTGGGATAAATAGATTTGTATTTGCTCAAACAATTGCTCTTGGCTGACCGATTGATTACCGATGATCAGTTGTCCTTGTGGCTTCAATTGTACGATTAAAGGAGTGGGCTTTTCCGGCGGCTGAGTTTGACTATTTTCAGTGTTAGGAAGTTGAACATTGACACCTTCTTGAGTAGTTAACAGCATGGAAGTCATTACAAAAAATGCTAGAACTCCCATGATCACATTGAGCATAGGGATTAATTGAATGGACGGTATTGATGATTGGGTTCGCTGGGTTCTAAAACGCATTGTTTAACGATTTAAATCTCCCCTCTTGCTCCCCTCTCCCAAGCTTGGGAGAGGGGCTGGGGGTGAGGGCTGGCATGGGAGAGGGGTTGAGCTTAAGTTGACACCAATGGTAGGCAGGTCGCCCCTACAGGTTGTTTAAGCTGCTTGGCATTTAAACCTTAATATTAGTAATAGCGAAATCCCTGTAGTGCGAGCATCTTGCTCGCTACCCATTCCCAATTTAAATGCATGACAGCTTATAGGTAAATTATTTTAACGACGTTCAATAGCAAGAGAGACGCGATCGCCCCCAATTATTGTCATTTCTTTTAACAGTTTTTGTACATCTTCATAAGGTAAGTCTCGGTCTGCCTTTAAAACAACTGTAGCATTTTGATTTTGCTCTAGGTATGACTGGATTGTTTCAGACACCTGGTTAACGGTAATCACTTGATTATCCACTAAAATTTCGCCTTGGCGATTTAAGCCAATAACCAGAGTGTTTCTAGTATTTGACTCACCACTAGCGGTTCCAGAACCCGGTAAACCAGGTAGCTTAATATCCCCTAAGCGCTGACCTGTATAGCTCATTGATGTGATAATAAAAAATGTTAGCACTGACATCATCACATCCATTAAAGGAATCAGATTAACTTCAGGGATTGATGAGTTATTTTGCGTGTTTCTAAAGTGCATAAAATTCTAGGCGAGACTCTCCCAAAACAAAAATGGAATAAAAATTAAACAAATCTATTTTGTATAACCGTTTACTGGGGTTACCTAAACGGCATTTTCGGATTGCAGTTCATCTAATTTGGCACGCACTGCCTGGATGTCTTGCCACATAAACCACTTTGGCTTACCCTGCTCTCGTGACGGATTTCGCAATAGGTAGGCAGGATGGAAGATTGGCATACACAGTCGCCCCTCCCATTCCATCCAAGTGCCACGAATCTTAGTAATGCCGCGCTTTTCAGCCGTTAACCCCTTAACCGCCGTTGCACCTGTGAGCAGAATAATTTTGGGATCAACTAAGCGAATTTGTTCTAATAAATACGGTTTACAAGCTGCAACTTCGTCAGGAGTCGGTACTCGATTACCAGGAGGGCGGCATTTATTCACGTTACAGATATAGACATCCCGTTCACTATCCAGTTTGACGGCGGCGAGAATCTTCTCCAGCAATTGTCCGGCTCTACCGACAAACGGTAAACCTTGCTCGTCTTCATTTTGTCCAGGGGCTTCCCCAATGATCATAATCGGAGCATGAACATCACCCCGCCCTACTACAGCATGGGTGCGAGTGGCGGCTAATTCACAGCGCTGACAATCATTACAATGATCCGCCAAAGACTCCATGGAGTCGTAAGTGCCAGGCGGAATCGGAACCTTGGCATCTGTCGGAATTAACTCCGGTTTGAAGTCATTAGGGGTAGAAGATGTCAGCCCTGACTGGTCAAAGAGACTGAGTTGTTCTGAGGACTCGTGGGACATAAATTTACGCTCGGACAATCCGACTGCTTGTTGAATTTTCTCATATCCTGTGCGGAATCCCTGATTTAATACCAAATCCGGGTTAACTACTCCCTTTATGAGTAGGGATAAGGCAACAGGCACTTAGGGGGTGACGAGATAGCTAAAAAGGAGACAGGGTATAGGGTTTGGGGTGGGCATTGCCCACCACCCTTAAGTCAGTACCATTCTTCCTAAGCTGGGCAAACCGCGTCCACCTCAACTTCCACCAGCATCTGCGGATCAACTAACGCCTGAATGCCAACCATCGTATTCGCAGGTGGATGTTCGGCAAAAAACTCATAATGCGCTTTAGCGTACTCAGCACTACGGCTAATATCAGTCACATAAAGGCGAGTTCGGACGACATCTTGACAATCCGCCCCTAAATCTTGCAAGGCTTGGCGAATTTTTTGCAAACAGTAGCGAGTTTGAGCATAAGCATCGCCAGGAGCAAACACTTCGCCATCGGGTGCAATGGGTGCCGTTCCTGACACATAAATATGATTGCCCACCCGGATAGCGCGGCAATACCCCGTTTTCGCTTCCCAACTCACTCCAGAAAAAGTGCGACGACGTTCCATGTTCAGTCTCCTCAACCAATGCGTTGAAAAATCGTTAGCATCACAGGTCCTAAAAGAAAATGATGTCCCAAGTATTCCATCCCGGCTACCCGACCAAATTGTTCGCGTTGCTCTCGACTATAGAAGCGAAGGTTATTAGAAAATAAAGGAATAGAAAGGGTCACTGTTTTTTGGTGTCCGATGTAGTCAACCAGATAAAAATGTCCCCCCTGTCGCAGAACTCGATTCACCTCGGAGAACACCTGTTGAGGTTGAGGGTAATGCAGAAAACTAATTGTATTAAACACCGCATCAAATTGACCCTCAGCAAAGGGTAAAGACTCAGCATTTCCCTGTTTGAAAATAAGTCGCGGTCGATGCTGATTGCGCTGTCGGGCTTGACGCAGCATTTGGGAGGATAAATCAAGTCCTGTACCCTGGAGAGTCGGGAACTGGGTGGCAAGGCGATGCAATAATCGACCCGTACCGCAACCGAGATCAAGCACATTCGGATTTTCCGGTAGTTCGACGTACTCCAACAACCGTTGGTGAACGGCTTGGTAGAAAATTGTGGTAAACAGCAGGTCGTAGTTTGGTGCCCACCGATCAAAGAGCTTTTGCTTATGCCGATAAACGTCGCTTGTCACTTGAGTTCAGATAGATTACTCACACTCATTCAACGGTATAACACAAGTTTAGGAATGGGTAGCGAGCAAGATGCTCGCACTACAAGGATTTCGCCATTATTGATATTAAGGTTTAAATGCCGAACAGCTTATTGCTGCCCTGACGCCTTCTGCCTTTTGCCGTAGATGCCAAAAAAGCGTCACTCTTGCTCTAAACTCCAAGTATGGAATCGGGAGCATCAAATTGTGAAAACGTCCAAGCAACCGTTACCGTGGCAGGTGGGACTGGTGTTAGTCGCTGGTGTCTTGGCAGTTTCCAGTGCCGCCATTTTTATTCGTTTAGCGAATACGGCGGCTGACTTGAGTGGCGTTGGATTTAGCCTGTTTCTGTCGGCTTCTCGACTAACTCTGGCATCTTTATTAATAGTACCCGCTTGGCGAAACCTAGGATCTAATCAGCTTAGTCCCGGTGCCTTCCATTATGCTGTGGGGGCTGGGATTTGTCTTGCCCTGCATTTTGCCGCCTGGATTACGTCTCTATCCTTCACGTCAATTGCCGCTTCTACGACTCTAGTCACCACCAATCCCATCTGGGTAGCTTTGCTATCTTGGCTATGGTTTAAGGAAAAACCTTCTCGGTTAACCCTACTGGGAATTGGTATTGCCTTTATCGGCGGTGTCCTCATTGCATTAGGGGATCAAGAAACGGTTAACGTGAGTTCTAATCCCGCCTTGGGCAATAGTCTTGCCTTAATTGGTGCTGTAATCGTTAGTTTATATTTATTGTTAGGTCGAGAAGCACAGCGGCGTGGTTTGGGAATTGGTAGTTATATAGCCATCGCCTATAGCACTGGCGCACTGGTTTTATTGCCCCTACCCTTAATCTTTGGTGTTGGCTACCTTGGCTATCCGCGTGCCGTTTATCTTTATGTTTTGCTAATGGCAGTATTGCCTCAATTAGTTGGGCATACTAGCTTTAACTGGGCAGTGCGCTGGGTGTCTCCCACCTTGGTTACCCTAGCGATTTTATGGGAACCCGTTGTCTCTAGTTTTTTGGGGTATCTCGTTTTTCAGGAACTCCCCGGACGCTTTGTGCTAGTGGGTGCAGCCGTTCTATTAGGAGGCGTTGCGATCGCGGTTTTTGGCGCTAGGACAACTTATGTTGAAGATGGGGGAACTTAAGGACAAGAAAACCAGTACGTTACTTGATTGGTCTATGCCTTAATTCTTGGACTGGGCTTTTTGGCGCTTTCTGGAAGACTCTTTTTTAAACAAGGCGCCAAATCCTAGGGCTAAACCTGAACCCAGGATAGTCAGCGGTTCGGGGACGGTAGCGACAAGAGAATCTGCCGCAAAATCAACCTCTTGGGGTCCTCCAACCGTCAAGGATACTGATTCTGCCCTACTGAAATCTGTAGCCGCAAAATTGTTAAACGCATTGAAATTGAAGATAGCACTCCCTTCACTCAGTCCTGTCTTCGTCAGGCTTGCCATATCACCTTCACTGTCTATCACGTCTAATGCTAGCTTTGCCGTCAAATCGACACTGTCAATATCTAAACGGAAGAACTGATTCATACCTCCCCCAGTTAGATCAGCATTCAGAGGACTAGTGTCGGTTCCATCCCATGTAAACACCGTCGTACTTTCAATTCCAGCATCGTTACTAATGGTTGCAAAACCATCTACTATGCTTACAATCGCACCCAGCTCCGGGTCGTCAAACTCATTCTCATCTATTGTTAATTTGATCTTGCGCTCTCCACCAATTATGTTGTTGTCTCCATTCATCATAGTGTTCATCGCCATAGTATCAGGACTACCCAGGACTTCGACACTTTGATCAAACGTGTTAAAATCATCAATCGTCACTTGGGCGGCTTGAGCTTGACCCACACCAAACACGAATGCCCCAAGTGCAAAACTAGGAATAAGGTATCTATTCATTTTTTGCTGCTTCATGAGATTTTGAAAAATTATCAACTCATACCGCTGCACGGAATTCAATTTTTAAAATGCTTGTCTTACCGATATTTCATTTATTTTGATATAGTTCCGCCGCGTTGTACTAATTCGATTTAATCTAAATCTTCGGCATAAGTGATCCAACTTTAGTGGCATATAGACGAAAAATATACAATAAGTTACAAACCTATTCGTTCAAGAATAAAGAAAAAATACGACCTTAGGAGGTTGAAGCCAGGTAAGAATTGGGATATGAATGGAAGAATTAGACGATTTTCAAGAAAGCACGTCACCTATCATTCGCTTCATTGCTCCGTTTCCCTCATCTCTTCATCACCTCATTAATTGCATGATGCAATGAAAATGGGATTATGTCTCTCTGATAGGGATTATGTCTCTCTGAAGTAGTCCGACAAAAGTAAACGGTGCGCTGCGGCAACTTTTGCAAAAATCAGCGATCGCTGAAAGCGCACCGATTGGGCATGTTCATGAAACTTAATACAGTTAACCTTATTGATGTACGACTACTTAATCTATGAACTAGGCGTTGAGGCAGTCGTCGATTCTGTTTCCGAACCCGTCGATAATTTTTGGGTAATCCAAACTGTCAAAATATGAGACAACAATCCAATGGGTCCAGCAAATAAACAGAGAACCAGAGAATGAATAGTCCACAACCCAGTCCGTTGCCCTTCCCAGTAAATCCACCGCCCCACAAACAAATCCAAGACTAAAAAGTGAGTCCATCCGGCGGCGGCGATGATTTCGTCTCCAAAGAAGCGGGCAATATCAGCAAGCTGGGGATTGGATAAGGCTTGGGCAGATTCGGGTGTAAGGCTGTTGGCAAAGAAGTAGATGTACAACCCCACTAATGGGACAAACGGCAGATAGGATTCCATAACTTTTCGGGTAATCCCCCAGTTAGGAAGCAGAATCATCAGTAACCAGAAGGGTAAAACGAAGAGATTCGCGATAGTAAAGAGTAGACTCGGTGTCATAGTGTTAAAACAAAAGAGGCTTAATAAATAATACGTTATAAAATGGAACAGTGGGCAGTTTATGTTACTATCTTAATCGATAAATGTTACATGTAATTTCCTGTGAAGTCGGTAGAGGAGCAGTCTATGAGTTCTTGGCGCGATCGCTTCAATAAACTGAGTGGCAAAACCCGACTGGTTGTCTGTCGGTTGTTTGTTCATTTAAATGGTACAGAAGTCGCACCGTTATTGGGAGTGCTGAATCGGGCGGCGCGAGATGCGGTTGAATCCGACGGAGACTTAGGCGTTCTCGGTGAAGGACTGGTGGATATTTGCCAGAACCTCTTACAGTACAATACCTATTGGCAATCGGCGGCGAATGAAGGGGATGTGTTTTGGGATGAAGGGGAGGCGGGAGATTTTGTGAGTGAGTTATTTACTGACTCTGCCCAACGGTATTTGAGTGAGCCTGATTTCAATGGGTGTTCATCGGAGAATGAAGCGCTATCTTTGCCCGTCACTCGTAATTTAATTGTGATGATTACTGTTGCGCTTGAGGGAGAAGTGCCGGAACTGGAAACCAATTTGGCAGATATAGAGGCACTAGAAGAGGGTCTCAAAGCGTTAATTAATCTCCATTACCAGGGACGCTTGCGAGCGATCCAAGTTCACTTTTCTCCGGCTCAATTTGGCGATAAATTGACCGATGAACAACTGTTGGTGAATTTTCCAGAACTGATTCCTCTGTAAGGCTGAAATCGGTTCTCTGTTTCTTTTAAGTGGGTGGACAAAATTCAATTTAACGGTTGAGATTAGATTATACATAAAGGCGGGTTTTGTTTTTCCGTTATTGGTGAGGCAGGGCGGGTTTTGTTTTTCCGTTATTGGTGAGGCAGGGCGGGTTTTGTTGTTCCGTTATCGGTGAGGCAGGGCGGGTTTTGTTGTTCCGTTATCGGTGAGGCAGGGCGGGTTTTGTTTTTCAGTTATTGGTGGATAGCTGTCTTTAGTCCCTAAACCCGCCCCTACAATTGTCCCTAAACCCGCCCCTACAATTGTCCCTAAACCCGCCCCTACGATTGTCCCTAAACCCGCCCCTACAGTCCCTAAACCCGCCCCTACATTCAAAACTCACGCGCCATGCCCTCGAAGGTCGTGAAGGGTTCTGCTCAGAATGACAGATTCTACCTTAGACTGCAACTTGGTATTAACGCTATTGTGGTCGTGTCCTTTTACAAAGTTTAATGTAATTAAGCGCCGCTCTATCGCGCCAATTAATTGCTACAATATGTTCAAATATTTTCAAGGCTACATCAATTTTATTTTGATTAAAATTAACGATTCCTGCTTCAAATGTGGTTTTAGTATTTTCTTTGAATTGGATAATATACTCCGGTTCTGCATCAAAAACTTCAAAGACTGGAACCAAATGTTTTTTGCCTTTAACCTGTACCTGACCGATAAATCGATAGTGATACTGACTTTGATCCTCTAAACAAAACAAAGTATAACCACTAATTAAAATTGATGCCCCGTAGATTTTGGTCAAATCTTCTAAGCGTGACGCTAGGTTAACCGTATCAGAAATTACTGTAGTTTCCATGCGTTGCTGTTCGCCAATGGTTCCTAGCATCAAACTGCCTGTATGTAAGCCAATGCCAATGGTAATCGAGGGATACCCTGCTTTTTCGCGATCGCGGTTATAGCGTGTCACTTGTTTTTGGATTTCAATCGCCGCTTTTAAGCCATCATCAGCAGTCTGGGGAAACAGTGCCATGATTGCGTCGCCAATGTATTTATCAATAAATCCCTGATGCTTACGGATAATTGGTCCCACTTGTTTTAAATAAGAATTGAGAAAGTTAAAATTCTCCTGGGGAGACATACTTTCTGATAGAGTCGTAAAGTTGCGAATATCCGCAAACATAATCGACATATCCTGCTGCACCTGATCCCCCAACCGCACATCCACAATGCTTTCATAGCCCAAAAAGCGGAGAAATTCCTGGGGAACAAAGCGCCCATACGATCTATTGATATTCGATAGATGTAGGTGAGTCTTAATCCGGGCAATCAGTTCATGCTTGGAAATCGGTTTAGTTAAATAATCATTCGCTCCCAGACTCAACCCTTCCACTAAATCTGAGACTTGTTCCTTCGCCGTCAACATAATAATTGGCACCTCAGTGGCTGGGAAGCGTTGGCGGATTTTTTGGCAGACTTCGTAGCCTGACATTTTGGGCATCATAATATCTAGAATCACCAGATCTGGTTTAAATCCCTGCTCAATTTTAGCTAAAGCTTCCATCCCACTGGTAGCTTGAACAATGGCATAATTGTGTACAGATAAGTGATTAGTCACCACCTGCAAATTAATCGGTTCATCGTCCACCACTAAAATCGTGAACTCGCCAGTTTTAGACATCAGGGGCAACGGTTCACTGGGAAAAGGATTGCTATAGTCCCGCACTTTAGTGATGTCCGTCCTGTATTCTGATGAAGATGCAATCGGTTGGGAACTGAGGGGAAGTGTGAAAATAAATCGCGACCCTTGACCCAATTCTGACTCAACTCGAATGGTTCCGCCGTGAAGTTCAATCAGTTGTTTGGTAATACTTAATCCTAATCCTGTCCCCCTAGAGGGATGGGAAACCGAGGCATTAAGTTGTTCAAAGGATTTAAAAATATCCTCGAATTTATCCGGGGCAATACCAATCCCCGTATCCGCCACCGTTATTTCTGCCATATTTTGCTGCTGGGTGGCTGACACGGTAATAGAACCTGATTCGGTAAACTTAATTGCATTTCCCACTAGATTGTACATGATTTGTTGCAACCGATTCTCGTCGCCATCAATGCCAGGGAAATCTGTGGAGATTTCATTGTTTAATTCAAGAGATTTACCCTGAATCAGGGGGCGAGATAGGGTAAGTACCACTTCCGTGATTTGGCGAAAGTCCACCGATTTGCGGTGTAATTCGATATCGTGGTTTTTCAGTTTGGCGAAATCCAAAATATCATTAATTAGGCTTTGCAGGCGCTTCCCACTAGAAACAACCATTGCCAGATTCGCGATTTGCACTGGAGATAGGGAACCCGCCGCCCCGTCGATGAGGGATTCAGTAATACCAATAATGCCATTCAGGGGAGTCCGTAGTTCGTGGGAGGTATTGGCTAAAAACTCATCCTTGAGTTGGTCTAGGCGCTGCAACGCCGCATTTTGTTGTTCTAAGGCTTGGGTAAACTGAATCCGTTCTGCTTCAGCTTGCTTGTGGAGACTGATATCTTGAAAAGCTGCGATCGCGTAAACAATTTCACCCTGTTCATTATAGATGGGAGTTGCCCAGACTTCCAAGGGAATCACTTGATCCCCACGATGAATTTCTAGATTATCCACAGTGACTTGTTCCCCCTGTAAGGCTCGCACGATGGGGTTTTCCTCGGTGGGGTAGAGTTGATTGGTTCCCGCGACGTAGATTTTATAAGCTTGGGACAACTCTTCAACCGTTATACCAGGTATCATCCCTTTTCCGACAAGTTGTTGCGCCCGTTGGTTTGCATAGTGGGATTGACCCTCAGCATCAACGACAAATAAGCCTACGGGTACAGCTTCTAGAAATTGTGCCAACTGTCTTTCACTCGCCCGTAACGCCTCTTGGATGCGCTTGCGCTCAATGACTTCTTGGCGTAGATTTTCTAATAAGTCGGCTTGTGCCTGCTGTGCCAAATACTCCTGCTGTTGCGCGGCTTTGAGCTGTTGCACATGGTTTAGGGTTTTATGGGTGGTAATGTCTAAATCTTGGAAATCAATGGGTTTAGTCAGGAAGTCAAAGGCGCCCAGATTCATGGCTTTGCGGATATTTTCCATATCCCCATAGGCAGAAAGAATCACAGCTTTAGTGGTGGGATAATCTTGGGCGAGGTGTGTCAGCAAGGTTAACCCATCCATTTCGGGCATATTAATATCGGTTAAAACCATATCAATATCCGGTTCAGCTTGCAGTTTTTCCAAAGCATCTACACCATTCTGGGCGAAAATAAACAGGAGTTCCTGACGCCGAATTTTTTTTCTAAACTTCTGGCGGATTAGGAGTTTTAAATCAGGTTCATCATCGACAACCAGTATTTTTGCTGGCATTGTTTTTGCCTGATAAGGATGGACTCTAGAGACGCTGGCGGAGATGGGGGAGTTATCAGTTATCCTGTGGACTGTTAACGGTTAACTGTTCCCTGACAAATGACCAATGACAAATGACCAATGACAAATAACCAATCACTGCTGCTTAAGAATAAGTAAGGTAATATCATCATGAACTTTCTGGTTTCCAATATGCTGCCACACTTGGTCAATCACTGCCTGTTTAATCTCACAGGCTGACTTGTGCCAGTTGTTGCTTAAGACTTGACACAGCCGTTCTAGTCCATATTGCACCCCATTGATATCTTCGGCTTCAGTAATCCCGTCGGTGTAAAGGACAACTCCATCACCGGGATACAATTTTACGGTTGCTTCCGCCACAAAGTCGGCAATCGCCTCTGCCAAACCAATGGGGAACCCCAAATCAATCGTATCAATTCGCTCAATCCTACCCTCAGAGCGTAGCACAATCATTTGTTCATGTTGTCCACTCACCGTTAGAGTCCCCTGATGATAGTCAATTAAGGCGAGGCTTAAGGTCTTATCGCAGCGCATTCGGTGCAGGTTGTGGTAAATCGTTTGGTTGAGGGTACTTAAAAAATTAACCGCGTTTGTCTCATTATTCACCAGCAATGTCCGCACCGCTGTTTGTACCATCAGCATCAGGACACCACTGGCTAACCCATGACCGGTGATATCGCCGATGCCAATTTTCACCTTGCCATTGTGTTGCAGTACGTCGTAATAGTCTCCCCCGACTTCATCTGCTGGTTGCATATACCCAGCGATATCGAGTCCCTGAATTTGACGCAGTTCTGTCTCTGTAGGCAACAGCATTTGTTGCAGTCGTCGGGTAATATCGAGTTCGGTGCTAAGGCGGAGGTTTTCGGCTTCTAAACGCTTGAGATAATTTTCTTGGGCTAATGCTTGTTTGATTTGCTGAACGTGCTGAAGGGTTTTGTAGGTGGTAATTTCTAAGTCTTGAAAATCAATGGGTTTGGTGAGAAAGTCAAATGCCCCTAAATTCATCGCCGCTCGAATATTGTCCATATCTCCATAGGCGGACAAAATCACGGCTTTAATCATAGGATAGTCCGCCGCCAGTTTCATTAGCAAGGCTAACCCATCCATGTTGGGCATATTAATATCGGTTAAAACCATATCAATATCAGAGTCAGCCTGTAGCTTTTCCAGGGCGTGCAAACCATTACAGGCAAAACTAAACTGGAGTTCTTGTCGCCGAATCTTTTTTCTAAATTTTTGACGGATTAGGGGTTCTATGTCGGGTTCATCATCGACCACCAGTATTTTGGCTGGCATTGGTTTTCAGTCTGCTAATTTGTGGATAAATTAAATATTTTTTCTTTGAGTTGGTCAAAGTCAACGGGTTTATGAATATAATCATCGGCTCCGTATTCTTGGGAAAGGCGATAGTTTTCGTCGTCGCCGTAAGCCGTAATCATAAAAACTTTTAAGTTGGGAAATTTTGTTTTGATTGTTTTAAGTAATTCTAAGCCGTTTATCTCCGGCATATTAATATCTGAAAGAATCAAGACAACACAATTTTGTTTTTTGCTTTCCATTTCAAGATAGTAGAGGGCTTCCTTGGCTGAGAAAGCAAAATTAAATTCAATTTTGCCTTGTCTGATCTCTTTTCTAAATCGTTGTCTAAACAACAGCAAAACATCTTTTTCATCATCGACTACCATGACTTTCATCATTTTTACCTCTCAATCAATATGGATTAAGATAAGCTGTTCGGCATTAAACCCTTAACGTCAAGAATTACGAAATTCTTGTCTGTCTTGGGATCATCTTGATCGTGACTAAACATCTTGCTCACGACCTCTACCCACTTTAAATACATAACAGCTTAAAGGCTGAGAGTAAAGGACAACCTGAATTAATTATAGGGTAGTTTGGGTTCGTAGTCAGGGCTTTAGCCCTTCAAGACGCGCCATGGCTAGACTTATCGCGGCAAAATCAGCTTAAACTCGGTATACTCGCCCAATTCAGTGGCTACTTTAATCTCCCCTTGATGCTCTCCCACAATGATATCGTGACTAATGGATAATCCCAAACCTGTTCCTTGACCAGTGGGTTTGGTGGTAAAGAAGGGGTTGAATATTTTATCTTGGATTTCTGCTGGGATGCCATTGCCATTATCTCGGATACAGATTTCAATGGTATCGCCTAGATTTTGAGTGGTAACGGAGAGTGTGGGGGGAAATCCTGCGCCAATGGCTTTTTTCTTGTCATGGGCAGCATAACAGGCATTATTGATGACATTGAGAAAGACTCGACTAATATTCTGTGGCACAATATTAACTTGACCAATGGTAGGGTCATAGTGGGTTTCAATCGTGATATTGAACGAGGAGTCTTTGGCACGCATACCGTGATAGGCTAGATTAACATATTCTGCTAGAAGTGTGTTGATATCGGTGAGTTGGCGTTCGTTCCCTTGACCCCGTGAATGCATCAGCATCCCGCGCACAATATTGTCGGCGCGTTTGCCATGTTCGTTAATTTTTTTCACGTTTTGCCCCAAGTCACTGAGAATTTCTTCGATGTATTCGGTGCTTTCGGGATCTAATCGTTCTTTTTGACTGTCGAGTTCTTCTAAGAGTTCTTCGGTTAACTCAGCCGATAGTTCGGCGAAGTTATTGACAAAGTTTAAGGGATTTTTAATTTCATGGGCAATCCCGGCGGTTAATGCACCGAGGGAGGCTAGTTTTTCTTGGGCGATAATTTGAACTTGGGTGGCTTTTAGTTTTTTCAAGGTGACGGAGAGTTCCTGGTTTTTCTCTTGGAGTTCCTGGGTTCTTTCATCAACTTTAATTTCCAGATTACGGCTATAGGCTTCGAGTTGTTGGTAGAGGCGGGAGTTTTCGATGGAGATAGCGGCTTGGGCGGACAGAATTTTTAAGGTTTCGACTCGTTCGGGTGTAAAGGCGTCGGTGGTGAGGTTGTTTTCTAAGTAAAGAATACCTATCAGTTTGCCTTGATTGAGGAGGGGGGTACAGAGGATGGATTTGGGGTGAGTGGTGACGATATAGGAATCGCGGGTAAATTGTCCTTCATGGGTGGCGTCATTGAGGACAACATTTTCCTTGGTGTGGATGACGTAGTTAATGATAGCGGTTGACAGTAGGGGCAATTGGGTGTCAGGATCAACAGCATCTACAGGACGCGATCGCAAAATATTAACGGCTTCTGAATCCACGATACCTTCGGCTTCAATTACCCATTCCCCTGGCTCACTCTCTGGCTCAATTTGGGATTGTAAAATCAGAAACCCTTTTTGTGCGCCAGCATTCTCTATGGCAATATTCATCAGTTTAGCCAGTACCTTATCCAGCAGAATTTCACTGGTGAGGGTTTGCGAGGCTTTCATCACCGTTGACAAATCCAAGGCTTGAGCACTACTCCCCGATGTAGAAATTCGGGTGCTAATCCCTTTACTTTCAGTTCGATGGGTTGCACCAACTAAAATTTGCGGATAGTCTGCTTCCAAGGCTTTAACTTTAGCTTTAGCACCCCAGCGCGTGTAGCAATGGTGGGCGTTTTTTAGGTAGAGTTGACCGATTTCGTCTCTACCTAGGCAGAAATAGAACTCCGCCGCACGTTCATAAGCAATGGCTTCTTCGTGGATAAACCCCTGTTCCCTAGCCCCACGAATCGCGCGATCGTAAAGTTTCATTGCTTGGGTTTGTTTACCCAAAACTCGCGACTTTTCGGCTGCTACTAAATCATATTTGTGCTGATAATTTTCCGGGCAATAAGCTGCCCATTTTTTCAGACGCCTTTGATTTATGTTAACTTTATTAATTAATTCTTTTTTGTCTAAACTCTTGTTTTTAATATATAACCCAAAATTGCCCATTGACTCGTAAAAATTAAGCTGAACGAGGGCTATCATTCCAGCAGCAGAACTGGCGTAGGATTGACCTAAGCTAATGTTTTTAATGACCTGCTCATAATGTTTAAACAAAAAAGACAATAGTGCTTTATTGGCATACAAATGACATAATGTACAGTAATTCTTGCCTTCTATTAATCTAGGGATAGATTGGGTTTCATTAAAAGCCGTGCCACTTAAATGTAATTTCTCTACAGAGGTATTGAGTAAATTTAATACAGTTTGATGAAAAACCTGGGAATATTGTATAGAGTATACTAGCTTTAACTTGATCATTAATTCAGTATACTTTGCTGTCTGTTGCTCCACTTCATCCAAATTGTTGCCAATAAAGAACAAATTGGCACAATAGGAATTTGCCGCCATGCCAGCATACTCCAAATCCCCATGTTCTAATCCGGTATTTAAGCCCTCTCGTAAGGGTTTTATTGTTGTTCTAGTGTGTTCTTTCCAATGTTTAACCTGAGTATTATAGATTAAAGGAACTCTTGCTGTAAATTGCTGGGCATTAAACTTTTCCAGTAACTGCAAAGACAACTGACCAAAATAATAAGCATCTTCTTGATAACCTTCGACTCCAGATAGATACAGAGCATAGTTAATATAACCCCCCACAGCCAAACTAGAATTTCCATACTTGACACAAAGAGTTGCTAGACTATGGGCAACCATCGCAAACAAGGGCGGATTAGTAATATAAGTAGGCGAAGCGATCGCAAGTAAGATTCTCATTGCTGCAAGTTTATCAGCAGCCGTCATTTCGGGTAGATTAGCTAAGTCTTTGATCGGCTTATCACTTAAAAGTAACTTGAATGCATTATGTTCTTTTTTTATTCGGCTTTGGCTTGGTTTTTGAGGTAAAACTATTCCCAGTTTCATTAAAATCTCAAGTCCTGTATTTATCGCTGACTGGAATTGTAGTTGCGAGTAGTAGGATTGAAGCTTTATTTCATACATCTTAACTTGATCAATCAGGGTTTTGGTATGTTTCAGAACAACCGCAGAAAGCTTTTCCGCTTGTTCAAATTGCGTACTTAGATATTGAGCTTTAATCGTTTCTATATGCAGTTCCAGTGTTAAGTCATACTTATGCTCCCAGCTATCTGAGGAGAGGAGGTCTACCCCTATCTTTAGGTACCGAACAGCCGATTCATAAGCTGTTGCTTCTCTGGCTTTCTTCCCAGCTATCAGGTTTAATTGAGCCAACTCATCTCTGGCTGACTGCTCGCTAATTAATTCGGCTCCGATATTTAACTGGTTAACAATGTCGAAAATATTTTCATCGAGTTCATTTTCTTTAACATTCGCTAGCAATAATTGACCAATTTTGAGATGAACTTCTTTTTTCTGGTTATCGGGGATCAGAGCGTAAGCAGCTTGTTGAACTCGGTCATGCAAAAATTTATACAAGATAGAATATTTCTGATCAGGAAAGAGAGAGGGGGCTGGTTGACCAGAATCAATTAACTCGGTTTCTTTCTGCCAAAGCAAGGGGATTTTGTAGTCATCACTTAACGGAATAATTAACCCTTCTTGTATAGCTGACAACAGTTCGTTAGCCGTGTCTGACAAAGATTTGGCGTTGACGACAGAGAGAACATCCAAATTAAATCGGTTGCCAATACAGGCTGCCAATTTCAACACATTTTGTGTTTGAGGATCTAGCCTTTTAATTTTCCTGACCATTAATTCAACAACATTGTCAGTTATGGCTACAGTTTGGATCTGGTTGATATCCCAATGCCAACACCCTGTACTCTGATCGAATGAAATTATTTTTTCTTGATATAAATTTTCAAGTAACTGGGTAACAAAAAACGGATTCCCATGCGTCTTTTTAAAGATTAAATCAGCCAAAGGTTGGGATACATCTCTTGAGCAGTTTAACGTATCAGCAATCAATTGGTTAACACAGTCTATTTTTAAGGGCTGAAGAGTAATGGTATTCACATTTGTATTAGTCTTTCGAATTTGCTCCAAGGTGAGCATCAAAGGATGTGTGCCACTGACTTCATTATCTCGATATGCCCCAATCATGAGTAGATATTGGATATCGGGTTCAGTCATGAACAACTGAATTAACTTCAAAGAAGCCAAATCTGCCCACTGTAAATCGTCCATAAAAAGAACTAAAGGATGTTCTTTTTTAGTAAAAACGCCAATAAAATTTTTAAAGACTAAATTAAATCGATTTTGAGACTCAGTTGAACCCAGTTGTGGCACGGGTGGCTGTTTACCAATAATTATTTCAACTTCAGGAATAACATCAATAATGACATTCCCATTGTTTCCCAGTGCAGCTAACAGGTATTGCTTCCAAGTTTGCAGACGCGCTTCACTTTCTGCCAGCAATTGTCGAATCAATTCTTGGAAAGCCTGAATGATAGAAGCATAGGGGATATTCCGCTTAAACTGGTCAAATTTACCGGAAATAAAATACCCATGCTGTCGCACGATAGGTTTATGAATTTCATTCACTAAAGCTGACTTGCCAATACCTGAATAGCCAGCAACAAGCATCATCTGAGTCGTACCTTGGCTCACTTGAGTAAAAGTTTCTATCAGTGGCTTGATTTCTGTTTCCCTACCATAGAGTTTTTGCGGGATTTTAAACTTATCTGAAATATCTTGCTGACCGAGAGTGAACTCTAAAATCGTTCCTTGAGTTTGTAATTGACTTAAACAGGTTTCTAAATCGGCTTTTAGCCCCCAAGTACTTTGATAGCGATCCTCTGCCGTTTTTGCCATCAGTTTCATGACGATATCAGAAACCGTTTTAGGAATCTCGTTGATCCCCCTACTCTCCAGTTCACTTGCTCCTCCTCTCAAGCGATGAGGTGGGATCGGTTGTTTAGCGATATGACAATGCACCAACTCCATCGCATCAGTCGCTTTAAACGGAAGTTGATAGGTGAGAAGTTCGTAGAAAGTAACCCCCAGAGAATAAAAATCAGTGCGGTAATCAATCACCCTATTCATTCTGCCTGTTTGCTCTGGGGAAATATAGGCTAAAGTTCCTTCCAGATGATCCGGATTACGAATGGCTGGATTCTCCCGCGATAAAACAGAAGACATGCCAAAATCGATAATTTTTAATTGTCCTGTTTTTGGGTTATAAACAATATTTGATGGATTAATATCTTTGTGGATGATGTTGGCAGCGTGAATTCCGCCCAAGCCCTCGGTTATTTTTATCGCAATATCGATAAATTCTTTCAGATTCAACTGAAATTCTGCCATCCATTTCTTTAAGGATTCCCCGCCAAAATCTTCCAATAGCATAATCATGCTATTTTGATATCGCTGTAAGTTGTACGATTTAACCACACCCTCCAGATTTAAGGAACGGGTTATTTCATATTCTTGCTTGTATCGATTGAGTTCTGCTGGAGTGGGATAGTCTTCTTTAAGAATCTTAATAATAATGGGTTGATGATTTTGGACGAGAATCGCTCTATAGACTAATGAATTATTGCTTTCGTATATTTTGGCAAGAATTTGATAGTCAGTCGTGAAGTTCATTTTTTTTCAACAGAAGTAATTGTTATTCAGTTGGACTGTTGTTTTATATTTTATATATTACCCAATACATTTTCGTGCTTTTTTCTCTTTTAGCCATAATTCACTAAAATAGCTACAATCCATAAAAACGAACAGGGTTATGCCAAAGAATCTTTCGCACCGTTTCCTCACCCAGTTGTGCCTGAAGTGCCACGGCTCTTTCCACAATATCCTGCTTATGATCCATGTGAGGATAGTCAGAACCAAAGATCAAGTTATCGGCACCAATATCCTGAATAACCCGATCCAGATAAGGCTCAGAAGGCTCAATCGTGATAAAGCACTGGCGACGGAAGTAGTCGGACGGCTTCATTTTAACGTTATTCTTCACTTCCCAACCTAACTCCTCATACTCTTCATCCAGACGCCACAGCCAATAGAGTAACCAACCACAGCCAGATTCGAGAAAGCCAACTCTCAGGTTAGGGTGACGCTCTAACACCCCACCTTCAATCAGCGCTAACAATGCCATCATCTGTTCCATCGGATGAGAGCAGGCGTGCATCCCAAAACGGGTGTTAAAGCGATCCGCGCCAGTGGTTGGTAAACGACTGTGACTACCACTTTCATGAATCCCCACCGCTACCCCTAACGCTTCGCACTCCGTCCAAAATGGCTCGTAGGCGGGATCACTCAGCAGTCGTCCCTTAACGGGGTTGGAGCGCAAAAAAACGGCATTCCAACCAAAGGCTACAACTCGGTGCAATTCAGGAAGCATTTCTTCAGGATCGTGTAAGTTGATTGCTCCCACCCCTTTGAGAATTTGCGGGTTATAGCTACAAAAGTCATGTAACCAATTATTGTAGGCTCTGGTAAATGCTCCAGCCAGTTGCGGTGTCATGCTATCGATTCCCATCACCCACAATCCCAGGCTGGGATAGAGAAATGAGATATCAACTCCCATCTGCATCATTGCCCTAACTTGAGATTCTGAGTCAAAACCATTAGGTATACCCAATGCCGGGTGATTGCGTCCAATATTTTTTACAGCATAGTTGTGAACGTCATTAGAAATTTTGCTGTAAATTTTTTCGCCCTGAATTGTTATATCTGGTGGTGGCGTCAGGGCAAACCGCTTTAACCCAGGATCTAGGTAATTTTGCCAAAGGTCTTGCGGCTCAAATACATGAGCATCTGCATCAATAATTTTATATCCGTTAAGCATAATTTTTGAGTCTTGGATTGGCGGCGATACAGTTACGGTTGTGGAATCCTTATCTCAACTGGGATACTGATGATACGAAATCCCCCATCCTTTGGGCGGGGGATTCGTTGGATTGGAAAATACAGAGCGTTACACCCTTACCACTGTCATGACTAAGTGTATATAGTTTGAACCCTAGGTAAATTTCCGCTGTGTTGCATTAGCAAGATGTCAGTGGGATATAGGGGTAAGGAGGAAAGGGATTTTTGATTAAACCGTCCTCTTCTTCTATTGTTGCCGTTGTCCATTCTTCTATTTGCTCGTAAGTTACCGTAAACTCTCCGAGGGCAGGGCGTGGAGGATAAGGCAAGATCATTGTAAAGTAAGGAGGTGTCTGTGACATAACGGCTTGTGCATTCTCAATTAATTTGCCTTCAAAGGAATTCCAACTAATCTTGAATTCATATAGTTCTATTTCTTCATCATCAAAAATAGACTGTTTCCACAAGCTTGGTTTCTTTCCAGTCAACAACTGCCTCAATTCTGAATCATCATGACCCGTAGCTTGGGTGAATATTTCCCTGATCTGTTTGGCTTGGTCACTATTTAACCATGAGGTAGCAATAAGTTGGGATAGTAATCTACATTTTTTCAGTAACTGGTTGGCAAATGTCTCGTAGTCACAAGGATGTTTTTTAGGTTTTGGGGATAGTGTGGATTTGGCAGTAGTAGATTTCGAGCGATGCCACTCCACTAAGTCTGTTACGTCCCAGTCTTTCATCAGTTAGAATCTCCAATTGTATTTTCGTGGATTACACAAGCGGTAAACGTGATTACACTATTTATTTTTTTACCGAATATTATTAACGACATGGGCTGCAAACTCAACGGTTCTACATCATTCTTAATAAACCAAGTGGCTCATTTTTCAGGATGGGTTATAGCCAATCTAAATCTATGGGATCACATCCACATCGGGAATGGATTCAGTTCATTTTCCCGAAGCGGCGCTTTCAGCCACCCCAATTCTACGGGAACCTGATATAACCGTCCCGAACCCAGCCGTTTCCAAAAGTGGCGCATTCCGGGAACAATCACCTTGACAACCTTGAGTCCAATATCGGGACGAGTCTGATCCAGCACCAGCAGTTCCATCCCCCGATTTTCGACAAGTTGCTGACAGCGAATCACATCATCTTTGAGGTCATCACTCCACACTTGCGGATAATCTGACTGTACCTTTACCGCCATACTCTCATCCGCAACTAAATACGGCTGATTCGCCACCGTTGCCATTTTCCACCAGTCCAGCGCCATCGGATCAGCCCCAGGATTATAGAATGTACTGCCATCAGCATTTGCCCTTAACACCGAAGGAAGAATCTGGTTCACCTCCGTCAACGCCCGTTGAATAGCAATTTTCGGGTCAAAATGAGCGCCATACCCCAAAACGATATCTTCCACCGCGCGATCGCACCGCCGACTAATCGCCGCAAATACAGGAATACTCAAATCACTGGTAATATCCAGCACCCAGAGTTCCCGATGTAGGCTTTGGTAATACTCGTTTAACTGATGAAAATAGGGGTGATCAAAACTCTCTAAATCAACCTTGGGGCGTTGAATCTGGTTATACCACCATAACGCCACACTATCCCGTTCCACTAATTCCATAAACCCTTGCAGGATAGCTTCTTCTATCGTATTCCCAGCGGCACACCCATTAGAATCTGCCCAACATTCCGCTTTTTCGGCTTGGGGATAGCCATAATAACAATAAGCTGTGGGCAGATACTTAAACCCTTGCTCCGTTAACGACCAAACTGGCGTCCATTCTCGCTCTCGTTCCTCATCAAAGGGTTCTGGAACCTTTTGAAACCACCCCACACAGTTACTATTCCAATCCTGACGAGTTTCATATTGACTAGGGCTAAAATTCATACAGCTATTCGGATGAATCGCGCGATCGCCCAGCCTGTGATAACTCCCGTTTTCGCGAATTTCGTCCCCCTGAAACACCCCAGAATAGCGTTCAATCGCCTCACAAAACCCACTCGCTTTTGCTTGAGCATCCGTGCGACCTTTTCCCGCACTGCGACCCCCAAGATTTTGGCGTAACGTGTTGAGATCATCAAACAATGTGGCGAAATGATGCTTGGCGAGATAAGTATGAGTTAAATGATTAACCCCTGTCTCTAACCGAGTCAATTCTCGCACAACACCCGTAATCGGACTCAGGTGATGGTGATAAGTGTTCAGAGTTTCTTCCGGTGAACAATAACGATGTCCGCCATCTGTAGTAAAACTCTTCTTCCGGTGTCCCAGAATAATCGGTAAGGGTTTACGATTCAACGTCTGCGTCAGTCCACAACTGGGACATTGCGGACGCTTAACTAAACGATGATTTCGGGTGTCTAAAGATAAGGTATCGTGAGTAACCAAAACCCCTGTTAACCGTTGATTTTCGCCCTGAACAATCCATTTAAAGAGTTCCGTTGCAGCCATTCCCAAAGCAGTTTGTACGCTAGCCGGAAAAGACGTTAAAGGAATCGGTATCGATGTAGAACGGTGCTGCTGTTTTTGAATAAAGTGTTCTATCGGTCTGTTGTCCCGTAAGCGTTGCGCTAAACAGTGCCAGCAGCCCGTTTTTCCTGGCTCAATAATTGGTCCTAGCCAAACCACCGTCCCCACAGGTTTAACCAGCATCCAGGGATGTTGAGATTGTAAGGCATTTTGATTAAATGCGTCTAAATCAACGTGCAAGTAGTCATCGGTTAAAACGACATCAATATCTCCCTGATCTGCCACTTGAATCTGTAGCGACTCCAGGATAGTTAGGAACTCAGAAGTAGACAGAGAACCCAAACATATTACTGCCACTTTTGTCGTTTGTAATCGCTGGTAAGCCGGCTGAACTTCAACATTTAGCATCTCGCAGAAGCTGGCTAAATGGTCGGGCAATAGAGACTCACTTTCAACAATATATCCCTTCTGTTCCATCTGCATCAGGGCGTGTCGCGCCATGACGCTAGTATTGAGCATCTCTTGAAACGAAATCGTTTCCGCAGATAGATACTGGAGAATTTGATCAATAATGTCCTCAACCGTATGATGCCCATCGATTAACGGCACTAATTGTTGATAGAGATGGCGATTGAGTTGAATCGAACCTCGCTCCGATAACAAAAATACTGTTTCTGGTTCGACTATTTCCACCTGAAAGCATTGTTTAAATCTGGGCTTATTCAGCATATTTATTAAAGATAACTGTGGCTCTTCCGTACTTGGGCATGAACCTACAAATCCGCACCATGAACGCTCAGGATTCGAGGTGTTTACCCATTAACTGCGTTAATTATTAGATGGCGAAATAAATTTTGTCAAGAAATACCTTCTGACACAGGACGTTAAGGAGAGGGCGACCCGAGTAAATTAAGTGAACTAGAGTTGCTAATTAGTGCAAGCGGGTCGCCCCTACACGGAGACTACAGGTATTTTTTTGATCATCTCCAGGGAAATTTATTAACCGGTTTTCCGTTTTATAGCAATCGCCATAGCGGTTAGGACGCATCATTTTGTAGAGACATTGCATGCAACGTCTCTACAACTTAAATGTAGCGAAAGAACTGAATCTCTGTTTACCGTGACATAAAAGTTATGCTAAGGGCAGATAAAACCGAAACGTACTGCCAACCCCTAACTGACTTTCCACCTCAATCTCACCCCCTTGCAATTCCACCAACCGCTTCGAGATAGCTAACCCTATCCCCGTTCCCCCAGTGTGCGGATTGCGCGACTTTTCTGCCCGCCAGAACCGTTCAAACACATGAGGGATATCCTCTGGGGCAATACCCATACCCGTATCGGTTACTGCAATCCATAACCGAGGAATAATACCTTTTCGTCCATCCCGTTCTACCCATACCCTAACCGTAATCGCACCTGTTTGAGTATGTCGAATCGCATTGCCTAAAAGATTTACCAGTACCTGTTCTAATCGGTCACTATCTGCCAAAATTTGTGGTAATTTATCCGGACAATTTAAATGCAATACCGGACCTTCTTCCAACACCTGATCCGCAAACTTTTGTACCAGTGATTCTAACAGGGGACGCACATTTACGGGTTCCACTTTAATCGGCAGATAACCCGCTTCCGCTTTCGATAGTTCCTGTAAATCATTAATTAATCGTTCCAACCGTCGCGTTTCTTTTGCCAACTGCTGATACATCGCAGGCGTTGCGTCCATCCGTTCTGTAGCCAGTTCTTCTAAATAACCCCTTAGTACCGTCAGAGGTGTTCGCAGTTCATGAGTCAAATCACTGACTAAATCTCGCCGCCGCTGTTCCACATCTTCTAAACTCACTGCCATTTGGTTAAAACTGGTGGCGAGTTGATTAATTTCAGGAATTTCACTGGGCGGAAGTCGTTCATCTAGCTTACCCGCTGCAAATTGTTGAGTAATATCTTCGATTTGAGTCAGGGGTTTGACGATGCGACGAGATAACCAATAACTGAGTCCCCCAGCCGCCGTCGTGCCAACAATAACCGACCAAAATGTGCCGCGATTCCAAGCCCTTTGAAATCCTTGTAATAGGGAGGTACGGGCAACGCGAAAGATAACGCCTTTGCCTTCTAATTGTTGCAGATGTAAGATAAAAAAGCGCGGTGAAGAAACTTTACTAATAACTAACAGGGAACCCACGCCGACAATCATCACCAATAAATGGGAGAGAAACAGGCGCGAGACTAAGGGTAAGGATTTGCGGCGGCGTAAACCAGTTTTACTCATGGGGTTCGATAAAATGTGGGCTTTGCTGGCTTGGCTTAAGGCTTAAGTGAAGCCCTGAACTAAAGCCCTGAACTAAAGTTCGGGCTAAAAGCTAAAACCCGTTAAAACGGGTTGAAAGACCCTAGCCTATAGTAATCCCAGATGATTTTGGAGAAAGGATCTGTATCAATCCCTTGCGCTGTTTAGAGTGCTTCTCTATTTTCATTTAGGATTGCTATAGTAGGTAATTCTTCATGAAGAGTCCCTTACAGACGGTCGGATCGCCCGCTTTGGTGTTTCTTTACAGGCTGGGGCTATCTTCAAATTTATAACCAACACCAATAACGGTTTTAACAAAGGTCGGATTACTGGGGTCTGGTTCTATTTTTTTCCGCAATCGGGCGACATGGGTATCAACTACCCGTTCATCGCCAAAGAAGTCATTCCCCCACAGTTTATCAATCAGTTGAGTACGATTCCAAACTCGACCCGGTTGACTGGTAAAGGTTGCTAACAGATTAAATTCTAATGTGGTTAAATCTAGGGGTTCTGATTCCTCAGAATCGAGTTGGCGACTGGCAGTATGTTGATCTACATCCACTGTAAAATGTTGGGTACGATAGACGAGGGACTGTCCACCGTGACGCAAACTACGCCGCAATAACGCCCGGACTCTAGCCACCAATTCGGTAGGGCTAAAAGGTTTGACCAGGTAATCATCGGCACCTGTTGATAGCCCAATTACGCGGTCAATTTCCTCTCCCTTCGCCGTCAGCATTAGAATATAGGGGTCTTTGGGTCCCGGTTTTTGGCGAATTCTGGCGCAAACTTCCAGTCCATCCAATCCAGGTAGCATTAAGTCCAGAATAATCACATCCGGTTGCTGGGTTTGGAAGGCTTGCATGGCGGCTAGTCCATCGCGACAGGAGTAGCAGGTGAATCCTTCCCGTTCTAGGGTAAGTTGGATGAGTTTGGCGATTTCCGCTTCGTCTTCAACGATTAAAATATCCATACAGTATCCTGGCGAGGAGGAAGTATCCTGGCGACTGGAAGTCACAGCTACACAAACAAAGTCCGCCTGCGCGGACTGAATTATAAAGCTGTAGATTGGGTTGAGGAACGAAACCCAACTGACATGCTCCCATAAAGTCCGTCTACGGGGACTAGATTATAAAGGGGGTAGTCAACCCGGATTTAGGCTTAGACGCCGGATTGGGATGGCTTTTGCCTGTGCTTATTTCTACCATACCTCATCCCCATTCATCAGACGACAGCGAGGAAGCCCAAGTTAAATTCATAAATCGTTGTTTTTGTCAATACAAAACGAATAGGATCAGGGCTGATTTTTTCAGCTTATTATATTTTTATCTAAATCGGGTTCAACAAAATTGTTGTTTAGGTGGGAATGCCATGATTTTTATTAATCCTAAGACCGATTTTGCCTTTAAAAAAATATTTGGTTCTGAGCAAAGTAAAGAGATTTTAATTAGTTTTTTAAATGCTCTCCTTTATGAAGCGCGTCCTGTCATTAAAGATTTACAAATCCTTAATCCTTATCTAGCGCCCAGAATACGTGGTGTCAAAGATACTTACCTAGATGTTAAAGCTAAGCTCAAAGACGGCACGACTGTGATTATCGAGATGCAGGTGTTGAATGTGGAGGGATTTGAGAAGCGGATTTTGTACAATGCTGCCAAGGCTTATTCAATTCAACTGGATAGTGGAGAGGATTACAAGCCTTTAGAGCCAGTGATTGCTTTGACGATTACGGATTTTGAGATGTTTGATAGTCTGGAGTCGGCGATTTCGCGGTTTGTTTTGAAGGAAAAAGAATTTCTGGTTGATTATTTAAGTTATGATATCGAGTTGGTCTTTGTGGAATTACCTAAATTTAATAAGAGATTGGAGGAATTAGAGACACTCACCGATAAATGGATTTATTTTATCAAGAATGCCAGGAGTTTGGATAGTGTACCGGAAACTATGGAGGAAGTCCCGGAGATGAAGCAAGCCTTTGCGGTAGCGAATCAAGCGAATCTGAGTCGGGAAGAGTTGGAAGATTTGCAAAAGCGGGAAATGTGGATACATGATCAGCGGAATGCGATTACCAAGGCGGTTAATCAAGCGGTTAAGCAGAAACAAGTAGAAATTGCGCGGCGACTACTGGATGTGTTGGATGAAGAAACGGTTAGTCAAACGACAGGGCTGAGTCTTGAGGTGGTGCAGCAGTTGAGGCGCGATCGCTAAGGTTGAGTAAAGGGCGACCCGACCCCATTGAATGGACTGGTGTTGTGAATTAGGTCAAGCGGGTCGCCCCTACAGCGTTTTCCCAGGTGTTTTGTTCATCCGTTGCGGATGCGATCGCGAATTTAGATCGAATGGCACTCAAATAAGCATTGTGATATCGCCAAAACCTTTGATATACCGTAGGGTGGGTTTCGACTTCGCAAGGGCCCACCAGCATACCAGTCAGTGACATTCAATTTAGATCCCCAACCTTCAAGAAGTCGGGGATCGGCTAGGGGAATGGATTAGAAACCCAATTTCTCTAAAACAGGTTTGGTGGAGACAATATGCTTACTCAACCCCAACTGCTTTGGTGGAATCCCCAGCGCCAAAGCCACCAATTGCGGTAAATGCAATACAGGTAATCCCAGCTTACGCTCAATTACCTTTTCCACTTCCGGTTGACGAGAGTCAAGATTCAGGTGGCACAATGGGCAAGGCGTTACCATACAATCTGCCCCCGCGTCAATGGCTTCTTGGATATTTTTCCCCGCCATTTGGAAGGATTGCTCAGTCGCATAACTGGCAATGGGCCAACCACAACATTGGGTTCGTCCCCGATAATAGACCGGAGTTGCGCCAACGGATCGGAATACATTTTCCATTGATTCGGGGTGAAACGGGTTGTCATAGGGTATGGTGGTTTGTCCTCGGAGCAAATAACAGCCATAGAAGGCGGCACATTTTAACCCGCTTAATTTTCGGGTAACCCGTTCTTGTAAGGCATCTAGTCCATAATCGGTGACTAACGCCCACAGCAAATGCTTGACTTCGCTGTTTCCTTTATAAGGAGAACAACCCTCTTTTTTCAGTAAGCCATTAACTTGATCAATATAGCCCGGATCAGTCTGTTGAAAGTCCTTCAAGCGCTCATCAACATGACCAATAACCCCCTGACAGGTGCTGCAATGGGTTAACAGAGGTAGATTAAGTTCCTCCGCCAAGGCAATATTACGAGCATTTACGGTATCTTCCAGTAATCGGGAATCTTCCTTAAATGTGCCAGAACCACAACAGGAAGCTTTTTTCAGTTCAATCAGTTCAATGCCCAAGGCTTGAGTCAGGGCGGCGGTGGATTGGTACAATTCTCGGCAAGCGCCTTGGGCGACACAACCGGGGAAGTAAGCGTATTTTAGGGTTTGAGATGGCATGGCAGTTAATCTGGATTCTCAGGATCAATTATCCCATTGCTCATCCTAATGGGTAGCGTGGGCAATTTTGGAATTTTTGGTTGAGTAAAGGGCGACCCGATTCCATTGAGTGGATACAGGCGTTGATTGGTGCCGTGCGGGTCGCCCCTAAACGAACTGTTGGGGATCGCCTCCACCCTTGATATACCGCCTTACTTTTCACGGGATCTGGAAAACCTCTCTCCAAACCTCTCTCCTGAAGAGAGAGAAGGCTTTGAATTCTCCCCCTTCCGTGCAAAAAAAAGTGAAAAGTCAGGATATACCGTAGTGGCTTGGCAAGCTTAAAATTGTAGGTAAAGATGATGAAGTTTCATCCGAGCATCTTCGGTTGTGAATTGCCATTTAACTTTCGTATTTTCCTGATTTCGTTCTTCTTGCCAGTGCGCCAATTCGGTTTTTAAAATATCCGCTGTAGCTATCCGCCTATCTAGACATTGCTGGGGAGCAACGTTTCGCGATCGCGAGATAGACCGTAGTGGCGTGACACAGCTAAAATTGTGGAATAGATTTGACGTTTAAACCGGGCGCACGCCATGCGCCCCTACAATTCTAATCCACCAAATAAGGTGTGCCACGCCAGTAGGGTGGGCATTGCCCACCAGCCTTAATCAGTATGCCATTCGACTGAGAACAATGATTTTGCCGACATTATACTGGGAAGCAACGTTTCGCGATCGCGAGATGATGGATTGAGCCTGGAATCACTCGTCTGATTATGTGAGTTAGATCCCCGACTTCTTGAAGAAGTCGGGGATCTGGTAGGGGCGGCGCTCTAAACGATCGCCCTCGTCGCCTGGAGATACATTTCCGCGATCGCGATCGCCATGAGTACCCCAACTAAACTGAACCAACTCCCCAGAGTCCCTTAATTCCATGGATAACTCGCTCTAAGTCTTCCGATGTCAGGTTAGAGCCAGAAGGTAAACACAGACCCCGATTAAATAAATCTTCGGCAACTGCCCCGCCGATACATTCACAACCCGAAAATACAGGTTGAAAGTGTAGGGGCTTCCAAACCGGACGGGCTTCAATTTGCTGTTGAGCAAGGGCAAGGCGGATTTCTTCTCGGTTTGAACCAAAGCGGGTTGGATCAATGGTCAGACAAGTTAACCAGCGGGTGGCACGTCCAAAAGCCGCCTCTGGCATGAATTCAAGTCCTGGGAGGTTGCCTAGTTCCTGTTGGTATACTTCAAAGTTATGTCGTCTGGCAGCAACTCTATCTTTAAGCACTCGCAATTGACCGCGACCAATCCCAGCTAAAATGTTGCTGAGGCGATAGTTGTAGCCGATTTCTGAGTGTTGGTAATGGGGGGCAGGATCACGAGCTTGGGTAGCTAGGAAGCGGGCTTGATCCACTAGGTCTGGGTCATCTGAGACCAGCATACCGCCGCCAGAGGTGGTGATAATTTTATTGCCGTTGAAAGAGTAGATCCCAATTTTGCCAAAGATTCCTGGGGAGCGACCTTTATAGGTGGCTCCCAATGCTTCGGCAGCGTCTTCGATCAGGGGAATTTCGTAGGCGTTACAGGCTTCTAGAATCGGGTCAATATCGGCGCTTTGACCGTAGAGATGAACTAGAATTATAGCTTTGGGCAGTTTGCCTATCTTAGCGCGGTGATCCAGGGCATCCTGCAATAAGTCAGGGTTCATATTCCAGGATACGCGATCGCTATCAATGAAGACAGGTTTCGCGCCTAGGTAGGTAATTGGACTTGCAGAAGCAATAAACGTAAGCGTTGAGCAAAAAACCTCATCCCCAGCCTCAATGCCAATGAGTCGGAGAGCAAGATGCAAAGCAGCCGTACCCGAACTGACAGCAGCGCCATGGCGAGTACCAACAACTTCACAGAATTCTTGCTCGAAGGCGTTAATATGGGGTCCAACCGGGGCAATCCAGTTCGTGTCAAAGGCTTCTTTGACGAATTCTAGCTCCTGGTCACCTATATGAGGCGTTGAAAGGAGAATGGGTCTAGGCACTGTCTAGCTAACTAACTGAGTAATTGAGTAGGGTGAAATCTAAACTCTATTTCGCAAGAGAGAAAGTCTTCCAAATGTAGTATAGGTCTTTTGAGAAAGAGCAATGATCAAGATACTCTAAATTCCTACGAACTTTGTCTGGGTAAATGACTTCATCGTTGTAACGAATAGGGTCATCCACTTGGGCAAGAATCGTTTCCTCGTTACGGTAGGCTAGGGTAGCTGGACCCGTAATTCCAGGTCGCAGCACGAGGAGACGGCGGTAATTCCCCTGTAGCTTGTCAGCATAGCCAGGTACATCGGGTCGTGGACCAACTAAACTCATTTCACCCATAAGCACGTTCCACAGTTGAGGGAGTTCATCCAATTTCCAGCGTCGGATAACTCGTCCAATCGGAGTAATGCGTTGATCGTTAGCGACAGTAATTGAACTTGTGCTTCCTTTTTCCACAGTCATTGTGCGAAACTTTTTAATCCGAAAAATTTTGCCGTTTTTACCTACTCTGTCTTGAGTGAATAGAATCGGACGCCCTGATGTTACCCCGATAAGAAGAGCAATCAGAGCCATTGGTATGGCTAAGATTAAAAGTCCAATTAGAGCCGCTATCAAGTCAACAACTCGCTTCCATAATTTAAAATACATAAATTCACACACAACCTCACACACCATAATTTATGGTACAATTTTTTCCGAAAATAATCAGGAAAAATCGGTGGTTCAACAAATTTAAAGATAGCCGTAATGCTTTAGAGTATCCTGAATTAGCGGTTGGATTAACTTCAATGTATTTTGATTCAAGTCCTTTTTCCACCGACCTACACTGTCGGTTGATATCCCCTGAATTAGCTTTTGGCTGTACTGTGCGGAAATATCAACCTTTAAAAAAGTGCTGATGCGGGATAATTCTTTGATCGGATTGGCAACAAAGTCTTCATATCTTAACTGATGTATACGTGTTGATTCGATTTGGTTCAGGTCATGTTCTGCTATTTTTAAGCATCGTTGCCATTGAAGAGCGCAAACCTCAGGTAAAGAATACTGTTCTAATGCCTTTGTCATACCTTCAAAGCGAGGTCCCCAAAATGCTAGTCGATGTTCTCGTGACAGCAAACGATAAACTCGATTCCAGAGATATTGAGAAGCATAGTAGGGGATATCTTGAGGTGGCACAAAACGCGCTTTTCGTAAGATATAAGGAATATCTAAGGAGGCTACCCATCGCTTTTGAGCCGAAGCGACTACATCCCTACCATCACGAACAATAAAGATAAATTTAGCATTGGGCAGAACTTGATTAACGAAGGCAACACGAAGGGAGTTAGCACAGGTTTTTTCAACAACATAGGAAAGAGCTTGCTTTTTAGCTAGTTGATCGAAGGCTGTGCGAATGAATGATTGTATTTCTTCTGTAGCCAGTTCAGGGCTAAATTCATCAGTTACTTCTCTAGGGTTACCATGTCGCCAAATATAGTTAATTTCATCACAGGGCCAAGTGCCAAAGCCTGGTAGCTGTGTTAGTACATCGCGCAACATATTTGTCCCGGAGCGAGCCGCACCGATTATTATGATTGGACGATAAAAACTTACGTTATTTTTGACATTCATCTAACTTTATAATATATTTTTTATAGTTTCTTCAAATCTAGACATCATAGTATGAATAGTTAATTCTTTCTGGATATATATGTTGGCACATTTCCCCATATCTTGCACCTCATTGTAATTATTGTAGAGATACATGATTTTTTCCGCCATAGTTTTATAATCTTCAGATGCAACACATATCCCACCTCTTGATTGTTTTACTAAACAACTAACATCTCCCTCAGGTCCTGAATAAATTACTGGCAGTCCATTCCCCAGATAGTCAAATATTTTATTACCCAGTAAAGCGGCTACAGCTTTACCCCCTTTTAAGGGATATATACCAACATCTGATTGAGTACAAAAAAGAGGAATTTCGAGTTTAGGACGTGATCCCAAGAAAATGCAGTTGAGATTCTTGTTATGGGCAATTTCTTTGTAGGCTTGTAAACGTTGTCCATCACCGACAAATAAATACACTATGTCCGGTATGTTAGCTGTCTGTTCAGCAGCAGCAAGAACTGTTGGAATATCATAGACATAACCTAGTGAACCTGCATACAGGACAACAAAGTTACCAGTTAACCCCAACTCTGATTTGATATCACGGTTCCAGTCAATATTCTGATTGTAAACTTCTCCTTCATAACCAATTGGCACAACAGTTAGTTGATTAGGATTAACCCCCTTTGCCTTGAGAATTTGTGCCATACCCTCGGAAACTGGAATCAAATAGTTAGCTCGCTTAAAGATAAATGTTTCTATTTTCAATAGAAAATTAGTCAAGGTACTTGTCGAAAAATATCCTAAATCAATTGCTGTATCTATGGTCAAGTCTCTAACATCGATAACGAACGGAATGTTTCTCAGCTTGGCGGAGATGTAAGAAAATACAACCGATGAAAGAGGCATGGAAGTAGATATGATCATATCTACTTCTTTTACAAATAGCATGGCTAGTGATTGTATAGCAGATAGGCTTAGGTAATAGAAAGCTCTACTTATCTTAGAATTGCGATTATTAGTTGTCGCGTTTACTCGAATGATCTCAACACCATCGATAACTTCCTTGCACCATAGTTTTCCTTGAATATCTGGATGTTTTTGTCCTGTCAAGGTGTCCACTCCTGGAACAATAGCTGTTACGCGATAACCTTGTTTAGCTAAATGTGTTCCAATATGCCAGGAGCGTAATCCTCCAAGTTGTTTTGGTGTTCGATAATGATGAAAATTTAGTAAAATGTGCTTCATTACTTTGCTCTTAAGAATAGCTGTTACTAAGTTTTAGAGTAATAAACGACCCGTCAAAACCGTTGCATCTGTAAAAAATAAGGGTATATTTATTCAGGTACTTTTCTCTTCTCATCCAAAAGATATAGATAATAGTTTATGCTTTAAAGTAGCCAACCACTTTAAAGTTACAGAAAAGTTATTAAAGCCAATAATTTTATTTACAATATATTTAAGAATAAATTTTAACGCCCTTAATTTTAGTAGTGGATAAAATATCTTTTTTTTGTAATGAATATTTGCCATTAGGAGATATTCTTTGACTTGTCTAACAACTGTTTTCCAATTGTTACAACTAGACGATACACCTCCTAATTGAAAACTTACTAATACAGTATCTATAAAAATTAGATCATTGTTTTTAATGGCACGAATTTTATAGTCAGTGTCACCAAGAATTTGAAATACAGGATCAAACTGGTTAAAGGTATAAAAACTTTTAGGAAAAAGCATCGATTGATGGTTTGGCAAGTATTTATTAGCCCATTGTATAGCACTTTCCGAATTATTAACTGTATTGGGTGGATAGAACCAAATTATTTTATTATTTTGAATTTTAGCTCTTCCAAAATAGATAGCATTAGCATCTATTATTTGACTAACAACCTCAGAAAGCGCATGGGGTGAAGCGAAGTGGTCACCTGCATTTAGGAAAAGTACAAAATCACCGCTACAGTAGTTAAGTCCTTTGTTCATTGCATCATAAATTCCCTCATCTTGCTCACTTAAATAAAAATCTATACTATTTGTTTCGTTTTCAATAACTTCTATTGTACCATCTGTTGAACCTCCATCAATAACAATATATTCAATGGAATTATAATTTTGTTCTTTGATGCTCTGAAGAGTTTTAGTCAAACCCTTGGAGTCATTAAAAACTATTGTTACTATACTTATTAGCCAACTATCTATCATTGTTTATTTTGATTTATTGTAAAAAATATTTTTAAAATGAATTTTGTATTTCATAAACATTTAAGTTATAGTAAAATACATCCTTGAGTTACACAAACTTAATAGTTTTCCTGAAAAATATTTTTGATACTTTATGAGTATCTCAAAACATAAGTCATTAGTCAAATAAATATTTATACTTACTGTTCACGATGCTAAACCTTGTCATGTCTGGATTCGATCTTTATAGTTTATTTGAAAGATGAATAGATATAGCCCCAAAAACCATATAAGAATCTTTGAGTTCACCGACCACATTCCACATCAGTAAGTAAAAGATAGCGTATAGAGAAAAAGCAAGAGTAAATGAGTTGTCTGTAGAAAAAATGATAATCATAGCCTTACAGATAAATTGTACCAGTATTGTGCTTAATATTATTAGTCCTATTATACCTGTAGAGAACCATACTTCGAGAAAAATGTTGTGAGGTATACTATTGAATATTGCTTGATATATATGTAACCCATGACCAAACAATGGTTTATCTAAAATTACTTGGAATATATCAGTATATATAGTTATCCTTGGTTCTTCACTTAAATTGGTAAATAATCTTGTTAATCTAGATTTTAATATTTCAGAACTAAAACTGTTTAATAAGTAGAAACAACCCAACATCATAAACATTGATATAGAAATAAATTTTAATCCTATTGCTTTTTTCAGGGCTTTATTTAAGCTAATAAGAGACAATATTTGTTTTACAAAAACGAATATAATGTAGCATAATATAATTAGAATTGGAAACAGTATTGCTCCTCTTCCAGGCAGACTTAATAATGCTCTTAGGTTAATCAAAAAAAGACAAGTCCAACAAATTTTACTTATCAAACTTGATTTTTTAACGAGTACAAATGCAAAACAGCAAACTAGGCTAGCTCCAAGAGGCATACTGAGCGGAGCATAATTTCTTCCTTGTAAGATACCATCGATATTTATTACCATTAATGACAAAATACCACCCCAGGAAACTTGTAGATATATAATAATCGGTATGTGTTCCTTTTGGGTAAAAAATATTAAACCTAAAACAAATAGAAAGACGCTCAAATACTGCAAAGCTGGCTCTAAGTTAAGTATTGCTATATAGTCGTTCCACAATCCCGATGCCACTAAAATAGTATATAAACTAAGCCATAGTAAAATAAAATCTATTTTTTGTCTACTTATTTCAATACTTTTTAAAACTGTCGTGAGACGATTTTTGTATGTATAATTTAACAAGCCCGCCATATACAAACCAATTAAAGCACATAAGTTGAATAAAGGGCTAGATATCGTAAAGTAAACTTTAAAGATAGCCTTTATACTAGGAAGATTTAAAATAAAGAAACTAAAAAAAGATACACATACAGATAAAAAATTAGATAATTTAAAAATAATAATTTTATTTTTCATGATTAATCAATGTTATCTGTATATAGATATTATTATACAATTTTATCGAAATAATGTTTTCATAATAACTTACTTTGTTGTGTTCATGCAATTGAGTAAGTGAATTAGTTATTCAAATCAAACATATCGATGGATAAATAGACTATCCTGTTGTAGGATTCGTCCATTGGCGGCACTGTATAATTGTCCAAGTGAACCGGCATACATAAATCCCCAGCTAGTCAGTTTCTCGTATATATCATAAAATAGTGGCTGACATTTGTATAGCTCATTGAAAGATGTTTCTACTATAATTATTTTTGCTCTTCTAATAGTTTTTTCTCCACCTTGCAACACTCTATCTTCATAACCTTGAACGTCCATTTTAATGCAAAGTGGGTCACAAATATTGATTTCTTCAGCAATAGTATCTAGTTTTCTGACCTCCACTTTGAGTGGCTTGCTATGAGCAGTCTGAGAAAACTCGGTTTTATGTAGTTCAGTCATCTTCAAAAGGGATGATGATTGAGAAAAGTTATTTTCCTCCATTTCTAAACTTCCTTCATGATTTCCAACGGCTATGTTAAACCCTTTGAATTTATCTACATTTGCCATTCTGGATTGAAGCTTTGAAAAACAGTCAGGCAATGGCTCAAATGAGTAAATTTTAGAGTTAGGGAAAGCTGAATTAACCGTAACAGTGAACTGACCACAGTTAGCACCAATATCAATAAAAGTTTTTATGTCTAGTGATTTAAACCAAGTTTGATTGAGTGATATAAATATATGAATTGATCCACCTTTAAGCTTGAGCAATAATAATTTTGGATTTTCAATTATGCAGGATATTCTTTCTATGTTTTGAGCGATCTTAGTGATTGTAGACATAGCTATGTGTGTTGTCAATTTGTTATATCTTAGGCGGCTTATCTATTACTTAGATTTATTACTTAGAGTATTGTAATTTTTCGCAAAAAGGCTTTTTGTCTTGTATAAGATTTTACGAATGCGACTGTAACCATATTTATTTTCAGACATCCATATTGTCTTTGCTACTATAGAAGCTTCATAAACATTAGATAATTCCATGTCAAAAAGATTAATTCCTCTAGTATTAAAAAAAGTGTTAATTATAAACAAAATTTGTTTTGTTTTATAAAAAATACGTAACATTTTTAATGTATTAGATTGCAATAAATTAAGTTTTATTCCATGTTTTTCAAGTATCAAATTTACCCATTTTTCTACTTCATCGTAGTGCTGATCTTTCGCGCTTATAAGTGCTAAGTTTAGTTGCTTATTCATGTTTATTTTTAAGTTCTTTCTATAGTGTAAAAATGTGGCTTGTAAATAAGATTCATATACCATTACTTGGAGAGATTCTTTAAACTCTTTAGTACATTCTAATTGAAGAGATTTGTGTATAGGTATATTACCTTCTGAATAAAATTTTTGTACAGGAGAGTTGTAAGTATTTTTATTTTTGAAGTGTGATGTTCCTGTGCTGTGGTGGGAAGCACCATTAATTGCTAATGGTTCATATAAGTAAAGATACTTGTCTAAAAACAAAGCTAATGCAATTGCACTATAAACATCAGGAATCATGGATTTATAAAAAATACCTTTAGCATCCTCTTTTTTTAACTTATTAATAATATCCATCCTAACAAAGCCACCCTGGTAAAGCATTGGTAGTTGATCGTAACTAGCTGTCCCATTCATCACTTTCAACAGCCACTTTTTACAATCTCTTATCTCATAACCTTTTTTTATTGGCACAGTAAAATAAGAATTGCGATTTGAGTTCAAGGATGGCCAGGAATATTTACATAAACTCGATTGAACAGCATATACATTATTATTATTTTGGATAATAGAACTTACTCTTGAGATTGCTGAAGGAAGCAAGGCATCATCATCACCAATAATGGTAACCCAGCCATCTTTGACATGAGATAAAGCAAATTCCCAATTATGAGACATACTTACTCGTTTGCCAGTATTCAGGTATTTAATGCGTGAGTCTTTTTGTTGATAACTTCGTATCAATTTATCGGTATGATCTTCACTGAAATTGTCGCTTACAATGATGTCGAGGTTATGATACTTTTGGGCAGTTACTGTTTTCAGACAGTGTTCAAGAGTATCTGGTCGCTGCCGCGTTGGAATTATTACAGAAATTTTAAGTTCAAAATCCATATTTTTTTATTTCTATTTTACACCTAGTTTTAGCAAATATTTAAAAAACTTATTTTTCTATACTTTTCGGTGTTGAAAAGACCCAAAAATTAAGGATAATTAACCCAACCCGTTCCCGTACTCTGTTCGCGGCTAAAACTGTCGCGGTGAATGTACAGATCAAGGCTACTGCCAACGTCGCCAGTTGAGGCATAATTCCGACCCAATCAGGCAATATCCAGCCGATTGTAGCGGCTACAACCAAAGCTGCCAATAGCGGGTACAGAACATCCTGCCGATACCAGCGCCACTTCTCGGTTTTCAAAATGCGACGGTACATGAAATGTATCCCAATCAGAACGTAGCCTAAGTTCAGGCTGACCCAGACCCAAGCAGCCCCCACAGCACCATAGCGAGGGGTTGCCCAAAAAATAGCCGGAACGATCAGCAAAACAGATACAATGTTAATACACACCGTAAGCTTAGTCCAGCCATGGGCAAGTTGGGTTTGGTAGGGAATCCACATCAGACCATTGAGTAAATTGCCTATTACCAGTAGTCTGAGCAAGGGAGCCGTGTTCTTAACAAGTTCGGGATTCTGAGTCCAAAGCTGGAGAAAAGTCTCCGAGAAAACTATAAGTACTAGGGCAGTACTACCCAAGGTCACCGTAACCAATTGTGTTCCTTGATGATAGGTACGAATTAGACCAGGGGAATCTTGTGTTGCGTATAGCTGAGTGAGGCGAGGAAACCAAGCCTGGGTAATTGGGGAAACCAGCATATACAAAGCCCCAGCCACTGATGCGGCTAGAGTGTAGTAGCCATAGTTAGTCAGCGTCAGCAGCCTAGCGAGAAGAATTTTATCAATCTTAGTCAGCAGTAGAGCCAGAAAAGTGATTCCCATCATACCCCCAGCAAATTGCCAAACATTACGCAGAACTAACCATGAAAACCGACCCGGACGCTTGCCTCTGGGCAAGATGTTGTAGATAGTGAAAGCGAGAATGGAGAGAGTGGCGATTGAAATTAATCCTTGCCAAAGGAAGAATGCTTGGATTGTTGGTGAAACCCACGCCAGAATAGCCACTGCACCAAAACCACGCAGCGTTGCCATGACACCGTTGATGGTGTTGAATAGCACCTGTCGCTGTAAACCGACGATGCTGCTACGGTACAACCCTTCGATAAACCGTAGAGCCGTGACCATACCCATAATGCTAAACGCCTGAGCCACCACAGCCACTGGTAGTTCCTCTGCCCTAAGCCAAGAATTGGCTAGCCATTGAGAACTTAGGGCAATGACACCTGCGAATAAAATCGCAATCATTAATGCAATAGTTTCTATGGTGCGTAGTAAATCCCGGATTGACGTTGCTGTGTGTTCGCCCCCTGTAAAGCGAGCCATCTCCCGCGCCAAGGTAGGGGTCATCCCCATATCGAGCAAGCTCAACCAAGCAGTCACCACTGCAAATAGACCAATTAGGCCATAGGCTTCAATCCCGATAAATCGGATATAGAGGGGAATGAATGCAAAACCCATCAAGGCGATCCACCCTTGACCAAGGTAATTGGCGAGCAGGTTTCGTTTAAGCATTATGCCTACTTGAGAATTCTAGCTTCATAACGTTGCAAAAACTAAGGAGGTATTCAACTAACTCGTTTCAAGTAGCCATCGGGGGCAACTGTAATCAAAAGCTTGTGTTGAATGTTTTTATCGATTTTAAACTCAGGGTGGGTTTTGAGGTATTCCCAGACGGCAGTTTTGGGATTGTTCCCCTTACCCCAAGGACGATCAGGAAACATATCATCGGGTAAATCTTCAATGATGGTATCGAAGACAACGCAGTAACTCCCCACAGACGTTAATAGTGCATAAGCTTCTAGTTCAGCCAGAACGTGGTCGTGGGTATGATTACTATCCAGACAGACTAATATTTTATGCTTATTCGCGGCTTTCTCCTTAACCAGATCAACAACTTCTGGGGCAATACTAGACCCTTCAATCATTGAGATGCGCTTAAACATGGGATGCGCTTCAATGGCTTCTCGGTTGTGGCTACGGATATCAATATCAATCCCTATCACCTCAGCATCTTGAGAACCACCACAAATAGCATTAAGCTCTAACATTGAAGCCGAAAAAATAAGTGATCCCCCGTGAGCAATACCTGTTTCTATAATCAAATCAGGTTGGACAAACCAGATTAACTCCTGGGTAGCAATTATATCTTGAGGATACTGAATGATGGGACGACCAAGCCAAGAAAAATTGTAAGAGTATTTTTGATAATTTGATGATTTTATGAAAGCATCCGTACTAGCCACTAGATTGAGGTTTTTTATGTTAGCCATGATTCGTTGACGCTGCTCTTGTTCAAATCGTTCCATAATCCACAGTTAAATAATTGTATTGATTGCCAGTCATATCAATTATCTCAGACAAATAGTTACTATTCATAACTAAAATGTCCGCCCCTTTGCTAAGGTGTTTCATTGCTTCCGTTGGGGAATGAACCTTAATTCCTGTAGCTGCTAAATACTTCTCTTGCTTGGCAGGGTTTATGTCAATAACAATTTTTAAATCAACTCCATGACGTTGCATAAATAAAGAAAAGATGACGCCCTTAGATGCACCTCCCCATACAGCAATACTTTTAGATGCTTTATGTTTCAGTATCCTTGCATATTGACTGACTGTATCAATAAAATCCTTAGGAAATGTAATCACATCATCAGCATCTCTTTGGGGAACTCTGAGTGTACTTAGATCGGCTATCACATATAGATATTGTCCACCAAAAATATACCCTACCTCATAAATTTTTTCAAACATTCTATAAAAGTCTAATTCTCTGAAATAATTGACATGCTCATAGAATATATCAAACCAAGCTCTATGTTTAATAATCCATTCAAAACATGGAACTTCAATGTAGATCTTACCACCACCATTGGCATCACGAATTTTAGAGCAAAATCTAATTGGGTTTTGAGTATGTTCAAGGACATGCCTTAGTATAACGCCATCAAACTTAATTCTTATATTTGGAGTGAAGTAGTCCTTGATGATAGAATTATTTGAACCTTCGTAGGTTGGATCAATACCTAAAACATTCAATCCAGATTCTTTTAAAAGCTCAACAAAATAACCCTTACCACAGCCCACTTCAATCAATGAATGTCCTTCAAAGTGCTTTTCAATAAGTCTCTTAACAGAATTTAAATGCTCTCGAAAAACACGGCTACCGGCTTGTTCATTCTGGTAGTCAGTATCATACAACATTAGTTCCGGCTGAAAAGCTTTATTAAAAACCAAACCTGTTTTTAGGCTTTGAACCAAATAAATGTCGCCTTTTCCACAATTTATTGCTTCATATTCTGTATTAAACATCCGATTTTGAAAAACAGGTAGTTGTTCTACTCTGTAAATTTCTCGATAGTGCTTCAAAATTCCTCCAGAAATCGATTAAGTTTTCTTCGAGTACCCCAAAATGCCATAGGTTCATGTTCAGGGTAAGGATAATAGCCAAGGTTTAACTGAATTTCCCAGCCATGAGTTTCTATCCAATATTCGACTAATCTGCGAATAGAGATAGGATTGCCTGAGCAAATATTCACAATACCTATATTTCTGGACTTTAAGGCAAGTTTTACCAAAATTTTTGCAATCTCGCTCACAGGTAAGTAATCGCGTAACTGCTCACCTCCTGACATGTTAAATACATCATGTCTATTTTCAATGGCACTTTTGAGTTGAGAAAAAAGCGTAGTTTGAGGCTGTCCATCACCGTACATATAGAATAACCTTGCCCAAGCCAACTTAAATGGTTGCTGAGATTGAAGATATTCAAGTTGACAGCGCAAAGCATTCTTGGCATAGCCATAGGGAGTACAGGGACAGGTTACAAGTGTCTCTTCTAAAGCTCCTGATTGCATACCATACTCAAAGCAAGTTCCAGCAACAATAAGATTAGATAAGCCTGATTGTATCAGTTCTTTTAAGAATTGGTATTGGCAAGGCAATTCTTGTTCAAAGTGATGCAAAGATTGGTAATTAGGTAATCCTCCCCATGCGAGATGGATTAATATATCTGGGGAACCCAGTAAATTAAATAGGTCAGTCGGTGGCTGACATAAATCAACAGTAACTACTTTTCCAGCAAAGTCTTTGATGATATTGCTGTTAGAATCACGAACCAGTGCCACAACATCTACTGGATATCGGTACAGTTGGGCAAGAACATGACGACCGATAAAGCCAGTGGCGCCAGTCACAGCCACCTTCACTTTATCACCTCCAGTTGAGGAACTGCCGTTACAAACTGCCCACCCCACTCCCGAATATACCCTAGCTGATTCATGACCTCAGTCTTCAGATTCCACGGCAAAATAACAATATAATCTGGTTTCATTTCTTGAATAGATAATTCTTCCACAATTGGAATTCGACTACCGGGCATAAACTTCCCTTGCTTTACAGGATTACGATCCACCACAAACGATAGTAAATCCGGACGAATTCCTGCATAATTCAACAATGTATTCCCCTTTGCTGCCGCACCATAGCCAGCCACAACCTTTTCCTGACGTTTAGCCTTCAGCAAAAAAGTTAAAAAATCATCCTTTACCCGATTAGCTCGTTTCTGAAAACCCGAGTAAAAATCAGCATTTGATAAACCAACCTTTAACTCCTCATCCAGTAACCCATCAACACGACTTGTCAACGAGTGCGAACCCGAATCCCTATGCTGGGCAAAAACCCTCAAACTGCCTCCGTGGGTTGAATGTTCTTCAACATCAAAAATCCTCAAACCATTCACAGTAAAAATCTGCTGAACTGCTGTTAATGATAAATAAGAAAAATGTTCATGATAGACTGTATCAAACTGATTTCCTTCAATTAATCTCAATAAGTGAGGGAACTCAAACGTGGCTACTCCTTGAGGTTTAAGCAACATAGCAAAACCTGAAACAAAATCGTTAATATCCGGAACGTGGGCTAAAACATTATTAGCCGCTATCAAATCCGCTTGTTTACCACAATTGACTAACTCACGAGCAAGGCGAACGCTAAAGAAATCTTCAACAACCTCAATCCCCTTTCTCCTAGCTGCCGCAGCAGTGCTGGCTGTGGGTTCAACTCCCAAACAAGCAATATTATGATCTTTAAAATATTGCAGCAAATAGCCATCATTAGCTGCAACCTCAACCACATAACTATCACCATTGAGATCAAATCGACTCATCACATCCGCTACATACCGCTCCGCGTGAGCCAACCAAGTCTGAGAAAAAGAGCTGAAGTAAGCATAACTAGCATCGAAAAGTTCCGCCGCATCTGTAAAATCTTCCGTCTGTACGAGCCAGCAATTTGTACACACCAAAACCCGCAGAGGAAACCACTTTTCCGAGGCGTGAAGTTGTTCTGGGGTTAAATAGGCATTGGATGGTGGCGCACTTCCTAAATCAATAAAAGATAGCTTCAATGTCTCATGACAGTGACGACATTTCATAGACACACCCCACCAAACTGAGAGTCATGAATGAATGGATGGGCGCGATCGCGTTGAGATAATTCCATAATGGGTAAAGGCCAAGCAATATTGAGATCGGGGTCTTGAACGTGCAAACCTCCCTCAAACTCAGGTTGATAAGATGACGTATGTAAATATAGCAGTTCACAATCGTCTGTCAAGGTTTGAAACCCGTGAGCAAACCCTTCTGGAATACAAAGGCTTTTGTAGTTATCAGCCGATAAGACCTCCCCATACCAATGCACAAAAGTGGGCGATCCTTTTCGCAGATCCACCGCCACATCAAAAACCTCTCCCTGTAAGCAGCTAACAATCTTTGCCTCAGCATAGGGCGGGTATTGGAAGTGAAGCCCCCGTACAGTTCCCTTCGAGCGAGTCAAGGAATGATTGATTTGAACAATGGTTTTGCCAAAACCGACGCGACTCAATTCATCGATGCAGTACATACGGCTAAATTCCCCTCGATGGTCTGAGTTCGCCTGTCGTTTGGCTACCAAGAGTCCTGATAAGGAAGTCGGTTGAAAGCTAAAGCGATTACTCATACCTTATCGACCCTCTTGATAAGCAAGAATTTGACCTAGGGAATATTGCTGCATATCCTTTTCTTGCTGCCAGACTCGATACCACTCAACGGTCTGTCTAAGAGCTCGATCTAATGACCAATGCGATCGCCACCCTAAGTGAGTCCACGCTTTTGTCGTATCTAGGCGTAGGAGACTCGCTTCATGGGGATGAAAATTCAACTTATCAACTTTAATTTCGCCATATCCCCATAATTCAACCACCTGTCGTGCCACTCTCTCAACGGTTGCTTCATTGGCAGGGTCTAGACCAAAATTCCAACTATCAGCGTAGATTGCAGAAGGTTGGAGCCATAACTGCTGAGTGAGCATTAAGTAACCTGCTAAAGGATCGAGAACGTGCTGCCAAGGGCGTACTGCACTTGGATAACGCAAGAAAATTGGCTGATCTAGCATTAATGCTCGAATACAGTCGGGAATCAAGCGGAATTCAGCCCAATCTCCACCTCCAATTACATTTCCCGCTCGAACGGTGGCGATCGCAGCTTGCTGACTTGCATCCGAGCCAGTTGTAAAAAAACTCGCTCGATAAGACCGTGTGACTATTTCGGCACAAGCTTTACTAGCACTATAGGGGTCATGTCCGCCCAGTGGATCGTTTTCTCGATAAGGATAACACCATTCGCGATTTTCATAACACTTGTCAGTGGTGACGTTAATAACAGCCCGAACGCTAGGATTAGCACGAACCGCCTCTAACAAATTAACTGTTCCAAGTACATTGACAGCATAAGTTTCTACCGGCTCTTTGTAGGAATAACGGACTAACGGCTGTGCTGCCAGATGAAATACAATGTCTGGCTGAACGCACTTCATTGCATCTGCCAACCTTGCTCCGTTACGAATATCACCAAGGGTATTGCTCGCGAGCAAATCTGCAACTTGTGCTACTTCATAAAAACTCGGTTGAGTTGGAGGTTGTAAGGAATAACCATGAACCTCTGCTCCTAGGGACTGAAGCCAAAGCGATAGCCATCCCCCCTTAAAGCCCGTGTGACCTGTTAGAAAGACTTTTTTATTCTGCCAAAAATCAGGATTTATACCCATACTTTCCACGGAGCACAATTCTCTTTCCAGAGTGATTCAAGATAATTTTTATCCCTCAACGTATCCATTGGTTGCCAAAAACCCCTGTGTTTATATGCCAATAATTGACCTTTGCTGGCAATAATTTGTAAGGGTTCCCTTTCCCACGAGGTTTGATCGCCGCTAATCAACTCGAAAACTTGTGGCTCTAACACAAAAAAACCACCATTAATCCAGGCATTATCTCCTTGAGGCTTTTCTTGAAATGCGATGACGGCATCGTCTACAGAAAGTCTAATCGCTCCGTACCGTCCTGGCGGTTGTACAGCCGTTAATGTAGCCCATCGCCCTTTTTTTTGGTGAAGTTGAACTAATGCACGAATGTTAACATCAGCTACCCCATCTCCATAAGTAAAACAGAAGGTTTGATCGCCAATATGCGATTGGATGCGCTTTAGTCGCCCTCCAGTCATCGTATCATCTCCTGTATCAACTAAGGTTACTTTCCATGGTTCTGCTTGTTGACGATGCACTTCCATACGATTTTCATCCATATGAAAAGTTACATCAGACATATGAAGAAAATAATTCGCAAAATATTCTTTAATAATATATCCTTTGTAACCACAACAAATAATAAATTCATTGATTCCATAAAATGAGTAGATTTTAAGGATATGCCATAAGATTGGTTTTCCGCCAATTTCGAGCATGGGTTTTGGTTTAAGATGGGTTTCTTCCGCTAAACGAGTTCCAAACCCACCTGCAAGAATTACAGCTTTCACGAGTGTCTTTAATGTATAATTTTTTTAAACTATTTACTTCAATAAAGGTAGTCCAAATCGACGAAACTGAGGTCAAATCCAACTATAACACCCAAACGCAGCAGATCAACATCACCGTGCGATCGCCCGATACCCTTTTGATCGCTTAAGCCGCCTCCCAAGTCTCTACCCTTCTCCAGCAGCAGTTCCCAGCGCTCTTAGGTCACGCGATCGCTAATAGTCTATGCCCCATCGAGCTAGAAATCAACCAGCCGCAACAACTTCTCGATCAGTGAGACCAACCAATTGCTCAAGTTCGCGACCCCAACAGCATCGATCCCCAACCGATTAGAACCGCTCCCTAGTACAAATAGTAGTACTGGATGCGATCGCCAGTTTTTCTCCAGCCAATAGGGGAGAGGCGGGCGACCCGACAAATTGAGGGGAATGGAGTTTTCATTAGTGCCAGCGGGTCGCCCCTACCTGACCCCAGGTGTTTTGGCTTATCCCTAACGGGTGCGATCGCGTCCGGGGGAGACTCCTATCTGACCAAATTTCATCCTTGCTCGTTTCCCCTTGCCAATACTACGGGCAAATCCATTAATTTTCTTGAGGAACCCGCATCTTTTGTTAACCCGGATTCAATGGTAACTTGGTGGGTTACGGCGGATTTATCATTGAATGGTTCATTTCCTCAATTTAATACCGCCTAACCCACCCTACGGGTCTGGGGAAATATGTATCTTTTTGTAAACAGAACACAACAGTTGCAATTAGGCATCAGATTATAGCGCCGCTCAAACTCAGCACGACTCAAGCGATCGCCATTCTCTAAAGCAGGAATCAATTGTTGGTCAAGACTAGCCGGATTCATGTTCCCTCCCGTAAGCATCACCTTCAGGATACTTTGTCACCAATCAATCCTCTTCTCCAGCCAGTCGTTTAGCCACTTCTATGACTTGATCCGAAAGCCAATATCCCCGCTCTCTCATATCTGACAAAAGCACTCCCACGTTCTCAATTGCTCCTTTTTCTTTCAGGCGTAGTAAAACTCCTATCGATCCTGTCGTGGTCAAACCCAGTTGTTGTGCTACCCGTCTGCCCGCACGATCATCTAACACTAACACAATGTCTTCTGTAAACGTTGCCGCCAGAGCGATCGCTTGTTTCTCCCCTTCATCCAAACCAGCAATGGCTATTTCGACAGCTCGGTCAATCTTCCTTACCTCTGTTACCCGAATAAAATCAGTAACAGCTTGCTCAATCTGCTCCGATTCGGCTCCAAATTTCGCCAATAATTCTCGGTAAACGGTAGGGGGAATAAATACTTCTGGAGCCAGCTCTTTGAGTAAAACCAATTTTCCAATTTTGGCTAAGGCAATAATCGGACCTGTATTGACAACAAGTTTCATCGTTAGCTGGCGTTCCTAAGCCGTCCTAAATCCTGTTCCAGTTCTAATTCCAGCTCTTCTGGTGGATAATTAAAAACACTGACTCGATATCGGCTGCAAGTCTCAAAAAAATCGAGTCTTGACATTCCCGCTAACTCAGCCGCTTTTCCCGCCGAAACCTTTCCCAGTTCAAACATTTTCAGGGCAGCCATTAAACGGATATGCTGCTCCATCTCATCTTTTGTCATTTGCACAGCATTTTCAAATCCGGCTGGGTATTTGATTTTTAGCTCTTCCATTTTCGTGTTTATTCCCCTCTTTCCTCGACTATCTATTTAGATTTCCACAATCAGCGGGCGACCCGACCGTCTGTAGGGGAGACTCCTATCTGACCCAAGTGCCTTTTTATCCTTGTTGGTTCCTCCTTGCTAATACTACGGGCAAATCCATTAATTTTATTGAGGAACCCGAATCTTTTGTTAACCCCGAATCAATGATAACTTGGTGGGTTACGGCGGATTTATTATTGAATGGTTGATTTCCTAAATTTAATACCGCCTAACCCACCCTACGGGTCACGCTTGATTGGGGTCTATAGGACGCACTAACGCGGCGTCTGACAGATCAGTGTAGGTCGTCTGAATACCTCAACTTAGGTATTTTAAGTAGCCAATCGGAGTTTCCATTTACACGCTCTGTTCTAATTTCCATTTTCTCCTCCCCATTATCACAGTAGTTACGAAAACTAACCACAATCCGGCAGAAAATTTTGAGCCAAAATCTCTTCTATCTCAAAAGGACAGGATAAGGGAAATGCCGTCTCAGGAAGACCCGTTTCTCGACAGGCATCTCGCACAGCTTTCGGATACACCCTTGCCAATCCCTGCTCCAACTCGCCTCTTAAACTCGGACTATCTAGCAATAGGGCTTCAATTTCATCGCGCTGATGATCAATCGTCACTAGCCAACTTTTGCTTTGTTTGTCGGGTTGATATTGCCACTTGAGCAGGTGCATGACTAAAACCTGTAAGCGGCTGCGAAGTTGACGGAGGTCACGCTTGCCCATACTTTCTAACTCTTCAGCAATATGCTCCACATCAATTTCGGACAAACAGCCTTGCCGCAGTAATTCTACATTTTTACGAATCCAAGCATAGAAGTCCAGATCGTATTCAGCCTCTAGATTCATCGTTCTCATGCTCCAATCAATATAAATCTATTTTCTAGCCGTCGTCTAATCGACACAATTCAAATTATCGATCAGGCTGTATAAAATACTATTTTAGCTGGTATAAATCCGGCTGGGTATTTGATTTCCCTCTGGAAGCAATGATAATTTAGTGGGGTACGGCGGATTTATTATTGAACGGTTCATTTCCTAAATTTAATACCGCCTAACCCACCCTACGGGTCACGGTTGATTAGCGTCTATAGGACGGTACATTTTCCCATGATATAGATAAAATAATGGCTCTCATCCTTGTAGTGCGAGCATCTTGCTCGCTACCCATTCCCAATTTAAATGTGTGACAGCTTACACTCTTGTTGACAATTATCGCCATCCACTCTCTTGCAACAGGGTAGCTGCCCAAGCGGCGTCATCTGCCTTGAGAGGGGGTACAGGTTCACTCCCATAATCCACAGCTAAGTCAAAGCTGGCTCTGTCATAGACTTGGGTGAATAACTCCTGTAAATCCACGATGGGTTCCACATCAGTTGACGTCAAAGGTAGCGGAAAAACCGGAATTTTCTCACGAACCCCAAACCGATACAACTGAGCTAGGGGTCGTTTGTCGCTACGACTGATTAAGATATTATAGTCACCGCGTGGTCTTTCTCCCCAAATCAGCATCGGCTTTCCCCGCCTCAACAAATCAATTTCGACTAAATGGGTAAAACTGCCTAAAACCTCCAGGCGTTTGCGAGAATAAGCCTGACGCCCCACAACCGCACGCTTATTTTTCGGGGACAGGATTTCTATGGCTGTCACCACCGCCCCCGTGCCAATTTCTCGAATTTCTAAATAACTCTCCTTGACTTCTTCCGGCATCGGTATTCTAACCGTTACAGGTTCATTTTGAGTTAACACGGTCGCCGTTGATGAAGTCGTTGATGAGTTCTGATTTGTAGTTGAACCTCTAGACACAACAGCCACATCAGGAAGCCCCACTAACGCGGCGTCTGACAGATCAGTGTAGGTTCGTTTTTCGACAGCGACTCGGTATTTAGGGCGCAGTTGCGGACCCAAAAAATCGGCTAGGTTCACGATTAACCGACTATGAACCTCCGCCCATAATTCGGAATGTTCTAAATACGGGTCCATGCCCGGAAAGGGAGAAGGCATCTGAATGACCTCAACGTAGGTATTTTAATTTTCATCGGGAATCAATGATAACTTGGTGGGTTACGGCGGATGTATCATTGAACAGTTTATTTCCTAAATTTAATACCGCCTAACCCACCCTACGGGTCACGCTTGATTTGGTTCTATAGGACATATAGGACAGCACATTTTCCCATTATATAAAATTACCTAAAAATCGATAAAAACCCCAGCACTAATTCTATTGTTTTAGCCACGATTACCCATCTGATGTGCCATGAAAACCTGATTTTTGTGTTTCTTAGACTTTGTTAGGTAAAATGAGGGTCATGGCGCTATCAATAATCCTGTTGCGGTCAATCATATTCTCTAACGTTTCTGGAGCATAAAGTCCTTCAGCGACTTCGAGAGATGCGCCATTGAGGGCTTGTTCATAGGCTTCTTCTAGGGCGAGGCGCAATTCCTCCGGTTTAAGATAATAACCACCTGCTTTGCGTCGTTTATTTTTGCTCTGTATCTCTAGGGCACAATTCCGAATAGAGACATCCCAAGAGCGGGTGGTGCGGTTTTCAGCTTGTTGTTTGATTAAATGGACAAGCAAAATCTTGGCGTAGCTACGAATATTATTGATTTTGTCGTCTTTGCTCATTTCCTCCAATTCTTCAACAATGACCAATGCCCCAGAAATATCACCTTTGAGGAGTAAACCTTTCAACTCTAGTAATTCTTCCATTGGCTTGCCTAATCTAGATTTGATGGATTAATCTAAACCTTTGATATACCGTAGGGTGGGCATTGCCCACCATCTTTAAGTCAGTGGCATTTCCCCTAGCCCTCTCCTACAAGGAGAGGGAAAAGGAGAGGGAAGCGGAATATATTTTTTTATTTGAAGGGGCTTTGATGCTCCCCCTTCCGTGCAAAAAAAGCGAAGCATCCTCAAGTTGACACCACCATTTTAGCTGGGTCACGCCAGTAGTGGCGTAGCATACCTTATTTGATGAATTAGAATTACGCCCCGAAACCGTAGGGGCGCAAAGCTTTGCGCCCGATTCAATGGTAAAATCTATTCCACCATTTTAGCTGTGCCAGTCCAGTAGAACCCCATATCCTACCCCATCAACAATGACACCAGGGTTACGGATTTTCCCTTGTCAGTCTAGAAAGGTTTGATTGACATCAGTCATTGAGTTCAATCTCATGACGCTACAGTTTGACGCTGTATGCTAATGGTAATCATGCTTATCGGTGTAGGAGGACTATGGAATTGAGGCAAAACGCAGAACTGAGAACGGTTGAGGATGAAGATGAAATTTCCTTACTCGATATTATTCAGTTTTTCCGCCGCAACTGGAGGTTGATGGCATGGGGAACGCTGGGACTTTCAGCCGTCGCGATCGCGCTCTCCCTACTAATGCCCAAACAATACCAGAAACAGCTCACCCTGTCAGTCACCCCGGTTCCTATCTCCGTGTCCGGTATCCCTGGCGTTGATATTCAACAAGCCAGTCACAAAACGGTGAAACTGTTGGAGAATCACTACGACAAAATCGATGAAACTGAGGTCAGATCCAACTATAACAGCGAAACCCAGCAGATCGACATCACCGTGCGATCGCCCGATACTGGTTTCTTAGCTGAAGCTGGTTCCCAAGTCTCTACCCTGCTCCAGCAGGAGTTTCAAGCCATATTTGGTCAAGCGATCGCCAATAGTCTATTCAGCACTGACATGGAAATCCAGAAACAGCAACAAGTTCTGGAACAGCTCGAACAACAAATTGCTCAAGTTCGTGACTCCAATGGTATCGATCCCGAACGGATTAGAACCGCAGTCCGGCTTGAGGCACTAGAGACACAACGAGCAGAAGTCTTGGCTCAAATTGCCAGCCTAGAATTTGACAAACAGTATCTCGAACCGGCTCAGGAAAATCTAGCCGAGTTTACCTCTCAAATCATCTCCATCCAACTCTTAAGCGAATCCAAAGTTGAACCAACACGCTCCCTAGTACAAATCGCCGTACTGGCTGCGATCGCTAGTTTCATGGTTGCCATCCTCGCTGCCATTATCCGCGATCAAGCCAGACGCCTCAAGGATGAGTTATCCCAGAAAAAGTAGCTCGTGCAAGATGGTGGGAACTAAAGTTCTCACCACGAACCTGCGGTTTTATTTAATGACCTTAAGGCAAAATTAAAATAGCTGTATTGTCTATGCCACTAATCTATGACCACCACCAAAGAACAATTGCTGATTGCGATCGAATCCACCCCAGAACCCATTCTGGAGCAAATTCTTGACTATCTTGAATACCTCAAAACCCGATCTACCCGCCCTGCTACTCGAGCTAGAACCGTTCCGATTCCGGATGGGGAACCCATTTTGCGTGGCTCCAAAGCCAAAGATTTACTAAGATTCGCTGGAACTTGGCAGGGCGAAGACTTCGAGGAATGCCTTCAACGTGTTTACGAGACTCGTTCCCCATCCGAATTCTGATGTATTTGCTCGATACCAACCACTGTAGCCGCATCATCTTCGGCGAACCGACTCTCATTCAACAGCTACAAGTTCACAGTGACGCAGGTGTTGCCACCAGTGTCATCGTCTGTGGAGAACTCTTCTACATGGCAGCTAAATCTGAGCGAACAACAGCTAACCTCCAGCAAGTTAGAGCGTTTCTAGACATGATTGACCTGTACCCCATTAACCTGGCCATTTCTGAAATTTACGGCTCGCTCAAAGGAAAATTAATTACAGCTTTTGGACCCAAAAATAAGACACAGCGACGAAACTTCAACCCCCAAAGCCTTGGCTTTGGAGATAACGATCTTTGGATCGCAGCTACAGCAATTCACTATAATCTTACAGTTGTTTCTACCGACAACGATTTCCAACGTCTTCAACAGGTAGAACCTTTTGCCTTAGAATCGTGGGGTTAGGGAGGGGTCAGATCAAGGTATTACAAATGTTTGAGCTTAAATTGAGACCAATGAATCTGTTCTCTACCGATAGGGGTTCAATTCCCGGAGCGATCGCCACCGAAAACTATTTGATCAACTGATATGCTTATCTGTGGGGAACAAAAGTGATCCTAGCCAGGACGTTAAAGCCAATGTATCATACCTTGTTGCAGCCAGTATTGCCTTAGAGGTGCCGTTCATGCCCCAAAAAAGGCTCTTTCCTTCCGCATATCGATTGGGACAACTCGGACTTGATGGATTTGTAGCTTGGTCAGCTTGTAGCCTTGCTTTTTGGTTCCGCTTTGATGGTCATATTCCCGCTTCTCACCAAACCTTAGCTTGGATGCTTCCCCTCTTGGCGATTCCAGGGCGTTTGTTGTTTCACGCCAGTTTTGGTCTGTATAAGCAAGTCTGGCGTCTGTTTGGACTGAAAGATGCTACTACCCTTTGTCAGTCGATCACCCTCTATTCCTTACTAATTCTAGTCATCACTCGCTTACTGATTCCGCGTTTTACCTCCTTTTCGGGTCTTCCCTTGGGTGTGGCGGTAATTGATTGGAGTTTTTGTGTGATGGGGATGATCGCCCTGCGCTACGCCCGTCGTCGATTGGTTCGGTATCACCCACGCGATCGCATGGCTTCACCTAGAGATCCCCAGCGGGTACTATTAGTGGGTGCAGGGCGGGCTGGATCACAAATTGTCCAGGAAGTCAACCAAAATCGCCAGCTTAACCTGGAAATTCTCGGCTTTCTGGATGATGATCCGACGAAGATTGGACGTAAAGTCGAAGGTATACCGGTTCTCGGTGCGACATCGCAGCTTGTACCCATTGCCAAACGCCTCAACGCCGATGAAGTGCTGATTTCTATGCCCTCGGCTAAGGCATCCCAAATCCGTAAATTGGTGGATCTCGCCCAAGGTAGCGCCTTGAAGCTGAAAGTGTTACCGGGACAAGCCGAACTGCTGTGCGATCGCTCCCTGACTCCCCAAGCTAGACCCATCCAAATTCAGGATATCTTGGGACGCCCGGAGATTAAACTCGACTTTGCCGATGAATTTAATCAGCAATTCCCCTCCGCGCGATCGCAAGTCTATCAGCGCACGGTTCTAGTTACGGGTGCAGGGGGTACAATTGGCTCAGAAATCTGTCGCCAGCTTGCTCGTCTCGAACCCCAACATCTCCTATTACTGGGACGCGGGGAAAATAGTATTTTCAACATTGAGCAAGAACTACGCCGCGACTTCCCCAACCTGAAAGCAACACCAATTATTGCCGATATCCGCCATCAGAGTCGTATCCAGACCATCTTCCAAACCTGGCAACCTCAAATTGTCTTCCATGCGGCGGCTCATAAACATGTCCCCTTAATGCAGCATAACCCTACTGAAGCTCTGGAAAACAATGCTTTGGCGTCGGCTCATCTGGCACAACTAGCGGAACAACAGGGTGTAGATACCTTTGTCCTCATTTCTACCGACAAAGCCGTTGATCCCTGTAACTTTATGGGCTTAAGCAAGCGCTTAGCTGAACTCCTGGTTAAAGCGTGCGCCGCCAAAAGCCAAACCCGCTTTCTTGTGGTGCGCTTTGGCAACGTTTTAGGGAGTCGCGGTAGTGTGATCCCGATTTTCCAGGCACAAATTGCCAGAGGCGGTCCTGTCACCATCACTGACCCCAACATGACTCGTTATTTTATGACCACGCCTGAAGCTTCTCAGCTTGTGATTCAAAGCCTTGCTGTGGGACAATCCGGTCAAACCTTAATCCTGGATATGGGTCAACCTGTGAAAATTTTAGACCTGGCACAACAAATGATCCACCTAGCGGGTTTCATGCCAGAACTGGATATCCCAATTAAGATTACCGGATTGCGTCCCGGCGAGAAACTGCATGAATCGTTAGTGAATTCTCATGAAAAAGTGGCGCCGACCGATCATCCTAAAATTTTGCAAGTATCCAGTACCTTGCCATCAACTGAAGGTTTCCTAACAGTTCTTAAAACCCTCTCAGAGACAAAAAATAATCACCTACCTGCTGATAAATTATGGTTATTGGCACAAGATGTTGTCTCGATTCTAGAATCATCCAAAACATTAATAATTCATAATAAATAAAAAAATATAAATGGAAATAGTCCGTCTTTGCAGCCATCTGTCGTCTGAATTTTTGTATTAGGAACAATCAGCTTCACCAACAAATATGCTCAGATTCCGATCATCTTGGGAAAAGCCTTTTGACTTGGGATTGAACACTGAGTTGGCTTGAATCTGTACCAAAGACCAAACGCTTTGTGGTGTACTGTTGAACTGAAAATGCTGTTCCTCATCCGGCGTCTCTAACTGCGCTTTAACAGTTGCCAGGGGCTTAGGTAAATTCTGTAAAACTTGGGCTGAAAACTCACTTGTGTCTGTCAAACTGTAGACAGATATCTGGAAAGATAGAGGCTGATCCTGAGAATAGTCAGGTCTAGAAGCTTGAACCGTAAAGTCTAAGCGATCGCGCCGTTCACAACTCTTGGCGAGAAATGTACAATTTTTATCACACCACCGTCCAGCCCGCCCTGAATTTGTTTCCCAATCATACATATTTCTCGACCACCCTATACCCAGATTAGATTGTACAGGGGGATAAAAGACTTGGGTACTGATCCAACGAGTGCCATCAGGTTGAGCCGTTGAGAAGGATAGTTTATGTTTCCTAGGCAAATACCGATTCCCATTTGCGAGGGGCAATCCGAGTTCAGTCTTATCATTCACCGTAATCCGGAATTGATTGTCAGACTCCATAAAATCTACGCTTATGGGTTTCTCGACGGGATGCGTGGTAAAAACTGAATAGGTTTTTCCCTCTGGCGTGGCGAAAGCTGCCAGCTTGACAGAGGGGGCTAACCAACGCATTAGACTTGAACTAGGCTGTGTCAAATTAGCTTCAAATGGAAATCCGCCAAAGCTAAAGGTCAACGTACAAAAGAAAATTAAAAACAGGCAAATCCCTGCTAACCCGGAAAAAGTCCCTCTAAAAATAAAACCTGTTTGATTCACCAACCCTTCTTTTTGCCACCAGAATTGATCCAGTCTTTCACGCCACTGATGTTGAGCCTTTTTTGCTAATCTACTCCCTACCTCACCATCAAAGTTAGGTTGAATGATATCGACATAATTTGGGTTTGTAGTCGGCACTTTAGTGCCACCAGCGCTTAAACGCTCATGACAAACATTTAATTCAGAGTGGTGAATCACTGGTAAGTAATTTGATTGGGAGTAATCGGAGCAAAACGGTAAACCAGCTAGAGTTCCCCAGAAAAGAGCGTGCAGGTAAAAAACCGGGCGGATGTAGTCGATTTCTTGTACCAGTGACGGGATAATAAAAGAACTCAGTGCCAAGAGGAACAGTAATTTGCCTCTAGGGAGCCAACGAGAATTTTGCCAGACTGTTACAGCAATCAGACTCAAAATACCCAGAACAAGTAAGCTGTGTAGTAACCCAAGTTCTACCAGCATTTGCATGAATAAGTTGTGAGCCGTATCCAACACATACGTCATGTTGTGTTTTGACCCATAGTCTGAAATCACTTGGAACCAACTCGCGTATCCATGTCCCAAAATCGGTGCTTCTTTGAATATCTCCCACCCCGCTTTCCAGATGTCCAGTCTTGCTGTATCCAAAGATAAAGGATTGGCTCTCCAGTTATAGCCAATGGACTGAGCGATGTCCTGTAAACCCTCCTGATGGTTAAAAAGAGAGTAAAGAACATTGCCTAAAACCGCCAACAAGATTCCCTCAAGTGCCAAGATAGAAAGGCTTCTGCGTTTCAAACCACAAGCTAAACAATAAAAGAGGCAGATGGTCACATAAACCATACAGAGCAACAGTCCGCCCCGTTGCTGAGTAGCCAGAACGCCTAGAACCAATAAAGCAGAGATTCCTGCCCCAATCAGCCGACTTGCCCAAGTCGATGCTGCAATCGTTGCCCATAAAGTAATGGCAAGTCCGGATGCCAAATAGGGCCACACCCAACCGGGATTGCCAAAAATTTGAGTTAGCCGTTCAAACCCATAAGCATTATGTAGTAAGCTCTTGGGCAACGCCTGTTCAATTCCCCACCCAATACACCAAAACCCAACCCCCGTAACCAGCACAGGACCAAAAACTACAGCCCCGAAGAGTAACTGCCAACCCCGACGCACAATCCGGGCAATCAGAAACGCTAGGGTTCCTATCATCGCCGCCGTCAACAGCATAAAAAATGTCCGTAACCCATAGTGCTGAGTGATACTCGCCTGCAACAGACACTCCAGTTTGGTAGCTATACCCGGAACAATTCGACAGGGTATCCAAGATTGATTGGGTGTGTGAAAGATAGACCAAACTGCCCGTAATCCCATCACACCCACTACACTTAGCCACACGAAACTCAAGACAACGCTCTCACCCCGTCGAAATGACCAATCGCGTCGCTGGAGTGTTTTGCCAAAACTCAAGCTACCCGAAAGAATACCACTCAACAGCGCTATTCCTACCAGCTCGGGTATCGCGGGGAGAGTATGGTCGGGATTGATGGGAACAAGCAAATGGAATACGATAACGATTCCTAATATCAATCCCATGCTAAGCGGCTGCCATCGTAATCTAGGCTGACTCACTTGATATACCGTGTATTCGTTAAGACAGTGCTAGTTTAGTTTATCCTACCCTAAGAGAACCTCTGAAACCGGATGTTTTGTTCACTTCGGCAACTCATCTCGCCTTGTCGGAACCTGATATTACCCAGAAAGGTCAATCGGTGAAGCAGTCGCGTGTAGCAACTGTGATTTATTTGGTAGTGTTTTAGTGTGGTGTGTGAATTGAACAGCGACGCGATTAGCGTGAGCTGATGTCCTCTAGAGGTTACTAAAACCCTAATGGTGTGATGAGTGAGATAGCGATTTCATTGACAAATGTCTCCAAGTGCTATAAGCGATATAACCGTCCCCTCGATAGACTCAAAGAAATAGTACTGCCAGGAAAAAGCTGCGTCCCCCAGTTTTGGGCATTGCGTGATATTAACCTGGAAGTTGCTCCAGGGGAGACTTTGGGTATTGTCGGGCAGAATGGTTCAGGGAAAAGTACCCTGTTGCAGATCATCGCCGGAACCCTGACACCAACAACAGGTGAAGTGTGGGTTAATGGTCGAGTTTCCGCTTTGCTAGAACTCGGTAGTGGGTTTAACCCAGAGTTTACCGGACGCCAAAATGTCTTTTTTAATGGTCAAATTCTCGGATTAAGCCGAGAGGAGATAGCCGCAAAGTTTGATAGAATTGCGGCTTTTGCTGACATTGGTGATTTTCTCGACCAACCCGTTAAAACCTATTCTAGTGGTATGGTTGTCCGGCTAGCCTTTGCCGTGGTGGCGAATATCGACCCCACGATATTAATTGTAGATGAAGCCTTAGCCGTCGGTGATGCCAGGTTCCAGGCGCGTTGTATGAAGCGAATTCGCCAGCTTAAAGAGCAAGGCGTAACCATTCTTTTTGTTTCCCACGATTCAGCCAGCGTTAAAATGCTTTGTACTCGTGCTGCCCTGATGGATTATGGCTCAATCATTGAAGTAGGTCAGCCCAAAGAAGTTATTAATCATTATACAGCGCTATTGAGTTCAGACAACCCCCGTAATTATCAAGAGGTTCTTTCGTCGCGTAGAGAAAGGCTAGAGTTCAATCCTTGCCAACCGGAAACTTCATCAAACCGAACCCTATCTAGATTACATGAATACAGACATGGCAACCGAATTGCCGTAATCGATGAGGTCAATATTACCAATAATAATAACCGCAAGGTAGAGACAATAGAAACGGGGTCTCAGTTCAACATTCAGGTCAAGTTAGCCGCTAATGCCAAACTGTCTGATCTAGTTATCGGCATTTCCATTAGGAATTTAATGGGGTTGGTTATCTATGGCACGAATACTCAACTATTGAACTGTAAATTACCCCAGCTTGACAGGGAACAAAAATTGACTGTAGAATTTCAACTTCCCTGTAACTTACATAAGGGTATTTATACTGTAACCATAGGAGTTCATTCCCAAGAAGGATTAAGTTATGATTGGATTGATGATTTAGTCGTGTTTAAAGTAATCAATGGCAGTCATTGTGAAGGTGTTGTTGATTTGCAAGCTGATGTCCAAATCAAAGCTGATGCCGTTTTTTGTCTAACTCCATAAGTTCAAAAAAATCTCCTAAAGACCCCTCAATTTTTCTAGCTCGTAAGTATGATTGAAGCAAATAACCCAGAAATTGATGTTGATGATTTAATGGAGAAAGTTCGGGAAGAGGTAGCCAAACGTCAGACTAAACCGTTCACGAAAGAAAATGCAAATCGGCAACCTAGCATTGGTATTAATCCTCTTCTTGCTCACCAGATACAAGCCTTTCTCAATAACGCCGAATCTAAGTCTCAAGTTCGCACAGAGTTTCCCGAAAAACTGAATCGTTTTCCGTTTACACTCAGTAGACGATTCCAGAAGTTTGTTTTAAGACTATATGCCTTTCTTTTTAAGGAACAACGCGCTGTTAACTTCTCTTTAATTCAAGCGCTAAGAGAGTCTTTTGCACTAAATCAGCAGTTGAGTGAGCAAATCGCGGATCTTCAATCTCAACTCAAGTCGATTGATGAGCGTTATGTCAAAAATCACATCGACATCAAAAATGATTTGGCTCAACAGCAGCAACTTGTTGATTGTATTTTAGATGAGGTTAAATGCCGATTGCCTGAACTCTTGAAGTCAGAGCAACTGCAAAAATTGATCAATCAAAATACAGGATTAGTTGATGCTTTTTATGTTGCCCTAGAAGACAAGTTTCGGGGGAGTCGAGAGGAAATTATTGAACGATTAAAAGTTTACTTGCCACGAATTGCACAAGCTGAAATTGGCATCAAAAACTTGCCTATTCTCGATCTAGGCTGTGGGCGGGGAGAATGGTTGGAGTTGTTGCGAGATGAGGGATATGTGGCACGCGGGTTAGATATTAATCAGCTCATGCTCGATCAGTGTAATACTAAATATTTAGACGTTATTGAAGCTGATGCATTGACTTATCTGAAATCTCAACCTGATGCGAGCCTGGGTGCGGTGACAGGATTTCACTTGATTGAACATTTGCCTTTTTCTGTTTTAATAAACTTGATTGAGGAAAGTGTCAGAGTATTAAAGCAAGGAGGGTTAGTAATCTTTGAAACTCCAAATCCTCAGAATGCCTTAGTGGGAACGCATAATTTTTACATTGATCCCAGCCATCTGAAACCCTTACCTAGTGCATTGGTGAAATTTATGCTAGAACACAGTGGATTCGAGCAAGTAGAAATTATCAATCTTCATCCTTATGACGAATCGTTTAAACTGAGTGGTTCTCCAGTGGCAGAACGTTTTAATGAGTATTTCTATGGTTCACAAGATTATGCAGTGATTGGATACAAACCATGAAACCCCTGAAACCTTTAGCCATCGTAACACCTTGGTTTGGTAAGAATCTAACAGGAGGGGCAGAGCAACAAGCGTGGCAAGTGGCTACCCGTTTGGCGAGTCGTGGTTACAAAGTTGAAGTGCTAACCACCTGCTGTCGTTCCTTTCATGACGACTGGGCTGTGAACCATCTTAAAGCAGGAGTTAGTCGGGAGTCTGGGTTACTCATTCGGCGGTTTCCAGTGACTCGTCGCGATCGCGCGGCGTTTGATCAGGTGAATCGGGTTATGCTAAGTTTACCTGCTTCTGGGCTTAAACCGGGTGTTAATCCGGTTAAATCCTGGGAATCGGCTATTTTCTGCTCAGAAAATATTAGTTCTCCTAAGTTACTGGATTATTTATCCAATAAAGCTAAAAACTATCAGGGCTTTCTATTTATTCCTTACCTTTATGGAATAATTTTAAACGGACTTCCCCTGGTTTCCAGTAAGGCTTATTTGCAGCCCTGTTTACATGATGAAGTTTATGCTTATCTGCCAGAGGTTGCCCAAATTTTTCATCAATGCCAAGGTTTGTTATGGATTAGTGAAGGAGAATATCACCAAGCGATAAAGCTATATGGTTCTGGTATTATTCCTAAAAGTGTTGTCGTCGGTGCGGGTATAGAGGTTACTCGACATGCAGACAACCAAATAGAAGGTGTCCTAAGTTCACAACTTGACCAAGAACCTTATATTCTTTGTTTAGGTCGTCGCGATAGGACTAAAAATACTAATCTATTAGTAGATGCTTATATAAAATTTAAGCAACAGTATCCTGAATCAAAACTTAAGCTGGTTTTAGCGGGTTCTGGTAATCAGTCATTTCATGACTTAGAACAGGGTGTGATTGATTTGGGTTTAGTGGATGAGCAGAAAAAAATAGCATTACTCACAAATTGTATTGCCTTATTTCAACCCAGCCGTAACGAAAGTTTTTCCCGTGTGATCATGGAAGCCTGGTTTTATAGCAAACCTGTGGCGGCTCATCGGGATTGTTTAGCAACAGCAATGGCGGTGGAATCTAGTCAAGGGGGTTGGTTAGCCGGGAGTGAGGTAGAATGGGCAGAATTATTTGCCAAAATTGAGCGGATGGGAGCAGAAGAACTGGTAACCTATGGGACGAGTGGTCAAGCTTATGCAAAAGAACATGCGGTATGGGATAAAGTTATTGAACGGTATGAAGTCGCCCTAGGATTATCTAAACCAGGCAAAAGTTTAAACCCACCAACAAGGCGCGGAAAGCTCAAGGAAATCCATCAACTTCTGCCGAATTTAGCGTATGGGGATGCCATCTCGAATCAGGCACTAGCCATTCGAGATTATTTGCGTCGCTGTGGTTATCACTCGGATATTTTTGTTCGCTATATCGATGAGCGAGTTGCCCATGAAGCCAAAATATTTAAGCAAAATCACATTAGCCCACAAGCTGGGATTCTCTATCACCATTCGATTGGTTCAGAACTTACGGACTACGCAATCGCCCATCCCGGTTCTAAGTGTTTGGTCTATCATAATATCACACCTGCGGAGTTCTTTCGCCCCTATAGACCTGAGTTTGCTCAACTGCTAGAAAAAGGACGTGTTGAATTGAATAAATTGGCTCAACACTTTCCTTTCGCCGTGGGAGATTCTGCCTATAATGCCGCAGAACTAGCCGCCGTTGGGTTTCATCAGCCAGGGGTGTTGCCGATAATCGTAGACCCCAGCAAATGGGATATGCCTGCCGATGCTACATTGATGGATCAATTACAGGATGGAAAATCAAATTTACTCTTTGTTGGTCGTATTGCTCCAAACAAATGCCAGACTCATCTGATAGAAGCATTCTACCATTACCTGACGATGGATCAGGAAGCAAGGTTAATTCTGGCTGGATGGGGAGATGTCAATGATCCCTATTACTGTCACCTCCTGGATAAAATACAAGAACTCGGTTTAAAGGATTATGTTTTAGTGTCAGGACTCGTGAGCGAACCTCAATTGCTTGCCTTTTATCGTACATCACATTTATTCTGGTCAATGAGTGAGCATGAAGGATTTGGTGTTCCATTAGTTGAAGCACTATGGTTTGATATTCCGGTTTTGGCATATAAGAGTAGTGCTGTCCCTGAAACATTGGGCGAAGCAGGTATTCTATTTACCTCTAAGGACGATCTGGTTCAAGTCGCTGCTTTAGCCAAGTTACTGGTCAAAGATTGGAGATTACACAGGACTGTACTTAAAGCTCAACAGAAAAGACGAGATAGTTTTCTACAGACTATAGTTAATAAAAATATACTTAATATCTGTGCCAAATTTGAAAAAAACAAACATTAACCCATGAATATAATTATTAAAGCGGCTAAAAAAATAAAGCATAAACTTAAAAATAAATGGCAGGAAACGCCAAGTTATTTTTTTTCTTTAACCCCAGAATTACCGCTCCCAAAAGGGGTGAGTGAAGATGAAATTCGTAAATATTTAAAATCGGTCTTAGTCGCTGATGCTCCTCCTCAAGAAATGGCGAATTACTGCGACCAAGATTTTCGACGATTTGTCTATACATACGGGTTAGCCCAAGATATATCGGGTAAGTGCTTAGAATTAGGTGCTAATCCCTATTTCACAACTCTACTACTCAAAGAATTTACTCGACTTGAATTAGTTTTAGCTAACTATTTTGGTTCTAATATTACCGATCTTGTTCAAAACGTAAACTACAAAGATTTTTACACGGGCAAACAATGTTCAACAGAACTTAAATCATTTCACTTTAACATAGAAGGAGATTTATTTCCCTTTAAAGATGAAGAATTTGACGTTGTTTTATTTTGTGAAATCATTGAACACTTGCTGATAGACCCTGTCGCCGTTATCCAGGAAATCAAACGAGTCTTAAAGCCAAATGGTGTGCTAATCTTGACAACGCCCAATGTCAGCCGCTTAGAAAACGTTAGTAAAATGATTGCTGGAGCTAACATTTATGATCCCTATTCGGGTTACGGATATTATGGCAGACATAATCGAGAATATAATAAGCACGAGTTACAGTTGTTACTCAATTATATGGGGTTTACAATCGAATCGATGTTTACGGCTGATGTCCATGAAAATCATGCCAATCATTACTGCTCAATCGCTCAGTTAGAATCTTTGTTAAAGCATCGAGAACTCGATTTAGGACAATATATTTTTGTGCGGGCGATCAACCAGCAAAAAGCCCGAACCAAAAAGCCTGCTTTTTTATACCGAAGTTATCCTGACGATCAGCTAGAGTAATGCCTAAAATTGCCTTTGTTGTTCAGCGCTGCGGATTGGAGGTTAATGGGGGTGCAGAATCGCTCTGTCTTCAGATTGCCCAACAGATGTCTAAGTATTGGGATTTAGAAATCCTGACAACTTGTGCTTTGGAGTATATGACTTGGCAGAATTACTATTCACCAGGAGTTTCCGAAATCTTGGGAGTGAAAATTAGGCGTTTTGAGGTGGCACAACCCAGAGATGTCGCCAGTTTCAATAGATTATCGGATAAAATTTATTCTCAGATCAGAACTGTATCTCTCGAAGAACAGGAAGCGTGGATGCAAGTTCAGGGACCTTGGTCACCTGATCTGATAAACTATGTCAAACAGTATCAAGGTGATTATGATGCCTTTATTTTTTTCACGTATTTATACGCGACGACTTACTTTATCTTACCCTGGGTCGCTGAAAAAGCATATTTAGCGCCTTTAGCTCATAATGAGTGGACGCTATATCTGAGTATGTGGGATAGGTTATTTGAGAAACCGCGTGGGTTTATCTTTAATACGCCGGAAGAACGGGATTTGATACAAGCACGCTTTCCCCATATTAATTGTGAAGGACCAATTGTGGGAGTGGCGGTGGAACCCCCCGATGTTTATAGTGCAGCAGTGTTTCGGCAAAAGTATAAGATTGACGAGCCATTTTTGTTGTATATTGGCAGAGTCGATCCGTCTAAGGGATGTGAGGAGTTGTTTCGCTATTTCATAGAGCTGCGATCGCAGGAAACAAAACCAAGAAAGTTAGTCTTACTGGGAAAGCCTACCATGCCGATTCCCCAACATCCAGATATCCTCGCTTTAGGGTTTGTGGATGAGCAAACCAAGTGGAATGCACTAGCTGCTTGTGATATTTTAGTCATGCCATCGCCTTATGAAAGTCTTTCCATGGTATTGTTAGAAGCTTGGGCAGTCGGTAAGCCCGTTTTAGTTAATGGGCGATGTGATGTTTTAGTTGGTCAGTGTAGGCGAGCGCAAGGGGGACTTTGGTATAAGAATAAGGATGAATTTATCGTGGCTGTAGGCAGGCTCCAAAAGTCCGTCAGCTCTCAGTTGGGATTACAAGGGCAACGTTTTGTTAAAAGCCATTATGTTTGGTCAAAAATAGAGCTTGATTATTTAAGTCTATCTTCCAAAAATAATCTATATGTCTAACCATAAAGATAGTAATTTTACGTAAACTTGATTCACTTATTAGAAATTATCTTGGTAAATTTATATTGGGTATTTGGCGCAAATTAATGAATAAAAGTGCATACGGATTAAAAATATCAGCTTTTATTGCTATAACAACTATCATTGGCTTTCTTTTTTCAGTCTTAGTCATTAAAAATTTTTCTGCCCCATTATCAGGAGGTGGAGACTTGGATTATTGGGAATATACGGGATTTTATTTAAGTGAAAATTTTCATATATTCCCGTTTCCTCATTTAGATTTACTCAATAATCAATCATTCTATCCCTATGGAGTTAATCAAGTTTTTCAACCTTGGTCACTTGAAAGAGATTTTATATATGCAATTTCTTATAAACTTTTTGGCTTAGGAGCATGGCTACAGTTTTACTATCTCGCATCAGTTCTCGTAACTGCAATAGGATCATTTATTATTTTAGTGAAAGATTATGGTTTCGTTCGTGCTAGTTGGTTTGGACTTGTAGTCTCTTTTGGTAACTTTTATGCCATACATAAATATCCAGGTCATTTCAGCATTTCTGTAATTCACTGGATGGTTCTTAGTTTGGTGACTGATTTTATTCTAGTCAAGAAAATCGTATATAAAGAAAATGTTTCTCTAAAATTTGTTTTACTAAAAATGGTTTTCTGTATTTTATCATTAGGTCAAGAATTAGCCTATATAGCTAGCTATACTTTAATGTCTTTAAGCGTATGTATTGTGTTTGTTATATTTATTTTAGGGCATAGACATTACAATAATCCGTCCAGGCTTTTTAAGAAGATTTATCATCAAGCCATAACCTACAAACATGAGCTAATAGAACTTCCTCTTATTCATTTAGCGTTACTCGGATTAATTTTTCTATTATCTTATATATACTTACCTTTAGTTATTCAAATTTACCATCAAGCTAAAAGCTTTGATTTTACAGGAATCAATAATGGAGCTTGGTGGGCTCACCCTGTGAGATTACTGATTCCTTATTTACCTTGGATTAACCCAGGACAACCTATATTTGATAAAATCTTAAAGGATTCACCAGAAGGGTTAGGGGCTGGTAGTCCCGGTTTGTTTTTGTTAATATTGGGCATTTTAGGTTTATGGCAAGCTCGTAAACAGCGTATAATCTTTATACCTTTAGTTATAATCTTTATTTCCTGTATTTTATACCACCCAGTTAACTTTCCCATCTTAAAATTATTTCCTTGGTTTACATTAAACAGAGTACAAGGTCGCTGTACTGTTATTTACCCAGTCATTTTAGGTCTTTTGAGTTTGCATATTGAATTTTACAGATTTAAAAAATGGACAAGAAATTTCATTTCTATTCTTTTAGTTTGTCTAGCTTGCATGGAAATATATATAGCTTATTCATTTAAATTTAACTATCAACCTTACTCCTTTGATAAAAATTTTTTTAGTTATATGAACTTGGTTAAACAGCAACCTGGAGAAGCTGTACTTGATTGGCCCTTTTGTATAGTGGGAGGTAACGGTTTAGGGACTGAAGAACTTTGCCCATATTTTTGGAAAAATGCCTCTGTTTTTTCCCTAAGAAGATTTCATAAAAAAAAGGTTATGGGTCAGTTTTTTGCGCGGTTACATCCTGACCAAATTAAACCCTATCTTGATGCGGGCTGGAACAAATTATTCTTGCCGGATAGTCCAGACATTTTCAAAGCCACTGGTCAAACTCGCTGTTTCAATTCAAATGAATGGTCTTTTTTTACGGAATTTTATGCAGTCAATGACTTTTCTGGAATTAATTTATATACAGATTTGTTGCCTGAAAACTGTGTGCAAGATTTTTATGTACGTTTTGGTCAACCGACAATAGAAACTCAGATACCCTGGGCTGGTAAAGTTAAATTTATTCCCAAAAATATAGCTTTAAGGAATCAAGTCAATTTAGCATTAGGTTCCCAGCTTAAATTTGAACCTTTGTTAGACTTAGTTAAATTTAATTTACTTGAGAGTAGAAATCCATATGGATTAACTATTACGGGGTTGAGCGAGATTGAACAAGATCAACAAAATAATAGATGGCGTTGGGGTCTTGGCTCAGAGACTCGACTAAGCTTTAAACTTTCTACTTCTCAAAAAATTGTACTAAGTTTTAGTTTTAATAACCCAATTGATAATCAGGAAGTTTTGCTTAAAGTGAATGGACAAGTGATTCGTAATATTTTAAATATTTCAGAAAATAAAGTCAAAGAAGACTTAATCGAGTTTACGGGCAAAAAAGGAATTAACAACATTGTTTTTAAGTACAAGGATTGGAACCAGAATAATATTTCTTTTGCTCCAAAAGACAAACGCAATATGGCTATTTATTTTACAAAACTTAAATTATTTTCTTTTCTCATGTATAATATGGATAATATTAATCTCATTATTAAGGATTAAATTGATACCTAATGTTACCGAAAACAATCATTAAAGCATTAGTTCACAACTAATAGTGAAACAAGTTAACTCTTACAAACTAGATCCTGATGAAGAAATTGATGAATAGTAGCATGGCAAAACTTAATTTAGGTATAGTTTGTCCAATGGCGAATGAAGCTGATTTAGCGACGACGTTTGTCAAAGAAACCTTAAAACAATGTGAAGGATTTGCTTCTGTTACCTTTTTCGCTGTTATTGATTGTGCTAGTACTGATGATACTCTAGACATTTTACTAACTTTGGCGGAGTCAGAATCTCGATTGAATGTAGTTTGGGCGCCAGAGAATCGTTGTGTTGTTGATGCTTATGTTAGAGGATACAAAGAAGCGATATATGCTGGATGTGATTGGATTTTAGAAATTGATGCTGGCTTTAGTCACCAGCCCTCAGATATCCAAAAATTTTTTCCAAAAATGCTTCAAGGTTTTGACTGTGTTTTTGGAAGTCGATTTTGTCAGGGAGGAAGGATAAAAAACAGTCCCCTAAGTCGTCGTTTGATTAGCCGAGGAGGAACTATCATAACCAACCTACTCCTAGGAACAAAACTTACTGATATGACCAGTGGATTTCAAATGTTTACCCAACAAAGTCTCAAGTATATTCTGAGTCAAGGTATTAAATCTAGATATCATTTCTTTCAAACAGAAATAAAATTTCACTGTCGCCAATTTAAAATTGCTGAAGTGCCTATTCATTACCAAGCTGCTAGTCCCAGCGTCCATAGGGCAGCTATTCATGATGCGTTTAAAAATCTGGGACGCCTCTTTTTAGAAAGGTATTTTAAAGGGGCTAAAAAATTAAAAATTCAATCCAATAAAAATTGAGCAAATAGATCCATGTATATGTCTAATAAAGAAAAAGTAGCTGTTGTTGTTACATCTATTGGAAAACCCAATAAAGTTTTATCCAGACTTGCTTCAGAAAGTACTAAAAATAAATGGGAGTTTCTCCTTCTTGGAGATTTAGATAGCCCATCCGATTTTAACCTTAAAGGATGCGATTTTTATAGCCTCGAACGTCAGCTAGCCAGTGAATTTAAGTTTGCTCAACAATGTCCTACCCGACATTATGCTCGGAAAAACATTGGCTATCTTCTCGCCATAAAAAATAAAGCATCAATCATTATCGAGACAGATGATGATAATATGCCTCGTGAAGAATTCTGGCAAGATCGGACAAGAAAACAAAATGTTATTACCGCGAGCAACATGGGATGGATAAATGCCTACAGTTATTTCACAGAAGCTAATATTTGGCCAAGAGGTTTTCCACTAGATTCTATTCTGGGTAACCAACTTGATTGGGATTCCTTAGAAATTTCACAGGTAGATTGTCCCATCCAACAAGGGCTTGCAGATGGCAATCCTGACGTTGACGCAATCTATCGTTTAACACTACCATTGCCACAATACTTCAGGAAAGATAGACGTTTAGCACTAGCACAGGGTTCGTGGTGTCCATTTAATAGCCAGAATACAACTTGGTGGTTTGATGCCTACCCACTATTATATCTACCAGCATACTGTTCCTTTCGTATGACTGATATTTGGCGTAGTTTCATTGCTCAGGCAATTGCTTGGGTAAATGGTTGGTCAGTTTTATTTCACGAACCAACTGTGTGGCAGGATAGAAATCACCATAACTTAATGAAAGATTTTAGCCAAGAAATAGATGGGTATCTCAAAAATCGTGAAATCTGCAAAACCTTGGCAAAATTGAAATTAGAACCTGGCACAGATAAATTGATGGATAATATGCGGACTTGCTATAAGAGTCTGGTAAATCTTTCTGTCATAGCTCCAGAAGAACTCAATCTCCTTGAGGCTTGGCTAAGTGACTTAGAATCCTTAGCTTAACGACTCACAAAAACCTTTTTGATTCATTTTTAGTTGTATGAGATTATGAAAAAAATTAAAAGCAGAATCATCCGCTATTTGGTATTGGGACTACTTTTATTACTTGTATTTACAGTTTATCTTTACAGCCCTATCAGTCAGGTGGGTGATTCGATTTGGGCTGCTCATACATCAGTAAGTATTATTAAAGAAGGCAATACTAACCTAGATGAGTATAGTGGTGAACTAGCTAGAAGCCAATATGGTGTTCTTGATAATATTAATGGACATTACTACACAATATTTCCGATCGGCACTTCAATTTTATCTGTTCCTGTTATTTTTCCCATAGTTTATTTTTTTGAAAATAAGATAGATTTAACTATAGAATCTCATTTTATTTCTGTATTTTTTCCGTCAATTAAAGCTCACTATGAAGCTCATAATGAGATTATTAATTCAGAAAAATTAGGGATTTTAGCCTTCAATCCCGATCTGCAAAAATTTGTTGCGTCTTTTTTGGTAACGGTTACAGCTCTATTTATTTATTTAATATCCAATTTTTTTCTAGATAGTTGGTCTTCTTTGGCTGTAACTTTTATCTTTGCTTTTTGCACCTCGTCTTGGTCAACAGCTAGTCGCGCTCTTTGGCAACACGGACCATCAATGTTGATGTTATCTATTTGTCTATACCTGCTACTGGTGGCAAAAAATAAACCTTGGATAATTCAATTCGTTGGTATACCTCTAGCATTTTCCTATGTAGTTAGACCGACCAATAGTTTATCTATCATAGCGATCTCAGTTTTTATATTAATTAAGTATAGGCGGTACTTTTTACATTTTGTTGCGTGGGGGTTAACCATCGGTATTCCTTTCCTAATGTACAATTTGTCTATATATCACCACATTCTATCTCCGTATTATCAACCTTCTCGGCTTGCTTCTAGTCCTTATTTTCTGGAAGCGCTCCTTGGAAATCTCATTAGTCCATCTAGAGGGTTATTTATCTTCACTCCCATATTCCTTTTTTCTCTAGGAGGCGTGATTTGGCTTTTTAAAGTCAAGCGAATCAGTGCCTTGGACTATTGCTTACTTGCGATTTTAATTTTACATTGGCTTTCTATTTCTTCTTTTCCTCATTGGTGGGCTGGATATTCATTTGGTCCAAGATTTTTCTCAGATATTATACCTTACTTTATTTATTTTTTAGTACGAATGATGCAAGGAATAGAGACAATTAATTGGAATAGAACTAAACTAGTTATAGTGAGTATTTTTGTATCTTTCACGATGGTCAGCCTCTTTATTCACTACAGAGGAGCTACACATTATCAGGTTCATGACTGGAATGCTATTCCAGTGAGTGTTGACCAATTTCCAGAAAGACTATGGGATTGGCAAGATATTCAATTTATGAGAGGACTTTAAGCAAATTTAAATTCAATTAATGCTAAAAATTTTGATTGATGCAACTCCCCTCGCTCCCAAACCTAGTGGAGTAGGTCTCTATGTAGCGAATTTAATCCACTTTCTTGTTTCCCAACAAACGCGAGAAAGTTTTCAGTTAGGTATAATTTATCAACCCGGCTTTAAAACTTGGCTGCGAGGCAGAGTAGATATTCCTGACTTTCTTGACCAGTATTCTAACTGTCATTTACTCCCTATACCTGTCAGAATATCTAACGTATTACTTGATTATTTTCCTAGTTTACTTCCTATCTATTTAGAGCCTAATGTAAACTCTATCGATATTGTTCATGGAACTAACTATACTGTTTTTCCTTATAGACAGCCTTTAAAGGTAATGACTATCTACGATCTTACCTGTGTTAAGTATCCTCAGTATATTAACTCTGTGGTGAAAACATATTTCAAACGTATTAAACAATGTCTTCAGTGGACAGATCTAGTATTAACTATTTCCGAGAGTGCTAAACAAGATATTGTTGATTACTTGAAAGTCAAGCCTGAGCGCATCTGGATAACACCCTTGGCGAGCCGCTATTCTGGAAAAGATGAGGGAATAGCGTCACTCGAACATCCCCAAATCGCTTATGATTTTTCGCGACCTTATCTGTTGTTTGTAAGTACGCTAGAGCCGCGTAAAAATATTATTGCAATTGTTGAGGCATTTAACTATCTCAAAGCAAAATATAAGATTGAGCATCAATTAGTGTTAATCGGTCAGAAAGGCTGGAAATATAAGCCGATTTTGAGGGCGATCGCGCATTCGCACTGGCACGAGGAAATTTATCATCTAGATTATCTCAGTGACAGTTATGTAGCTTGGTTTTATAAACAGGCGGATGTTTTTGTCTATCCCTCCCACTACGAAGGCTTTGGGCTTCCAGTTCTCGAAGCGATGACTCTAGGCGCACCTGTTGTTACCTCAAATACCTCCTCTCTCCCGGAAGTCGCTGGCGATGCTGCCCTTCTCATTGATCCCAACGACTCCATACAGTTAGCTGAGGCTATCTTAAAAATCATCAGTGACTCTCAATTCCGCCAAGACTTAATTCAAAAGGGCAAAGCAAGAGCTAAACTATTCTCTTGGGAAAGAACGGCGAAAGAAACCCTAAATGCCTATAAATCTCTACTCAGTTAATCAATTCTTCAATCCATCATTTAACCTTGTCTTCTCCCCTTTTAGTCAACCTCTCCATTCTATTTTCCAAACCCACTGGCATCGCTACGTATGCTGCCAACGTATTCCCCTACTTAAAACCCCTGAATCCCACCCTGCTGATTTCACCCATCGCGTCGAACCACTTCCCCCTCGCCTCTGACTTTATCGGTTACCCTGTTCCCGCCAATCTTAGCCCCGCCCACGGAACAAAAGGTCACTTCCGTCGCTTGTTATGGACTCAACTCCAACTTCCCCGCCTCTACCACAGCTTAAACTCTTCCCTCCTCTTTTCTCCCATCCCTGAAGCCTCTCTTTCTAGCAATTGCCGCTATGTGGTAATGGTTCATGATCTGATCCCACTACGCTTTCCCAAACCTAACTCCCCCCTTACCCCCTACTTCCGTTACTATATCCCCCAAGTCCTCACCCAAGCCCAACATATCCTCTGTAACTCCACTGCCACCGCCAGAGACATTACTGACTTTTACCCTATCCCCGCCACCAAAATCACGCCAATTCCCCTAGCTTACGACACCAACCACTTTCGCCCCCTCTGCGCCCCTCTGCGCCCCTCTGCGTTTCTCAAAAAGCCCGATGAAGCAACTCCAGCTAACCATAATCCCTACTTCCTCTACATCGGACGCCATGATCCCTATAAAAACCTACACCGACTGATCGACGCCTTTGCTAATTTGCCTAACTGTGGCGACTATGAACTGTGGATTGCTGGGTCAAGTGACAAACGATACACCCCTAAACTTCAATTCCAAGCCAACCACCTCGGTTTAAGCCATCAGGTTAAATTTCTCAACTATGTTCCCTACAACCAACTGCCCATACTTCTTAATAACGCGATCGCACTTATTTTCCCCAGTCTCTGGGAAGGTTTTGGACTCCCGGTTCTGGAAGCCATGGCGTGTGGGACTCCGGTAATCACCTCCAACCTCTCCGCCCTCCCGGAAGTAGCAGGCGACGCGGCTATCCTGGTGAACCCTTACAACACCCTGGAACTCTCCGCAGCGATGCACTCTATCACCACCGACAGCCAACTGCGATCGCGCCTTAGCACCCTCGGACTCCAACGCGCCCGTCAATTTAGCTGGGCAAAAACTGGACAGAAAACGGTTGAAGTTCTACAAAACTATCTTTAAAAAAAAAGAGGGATTTACCCTCTGTTCAAACCCAAAAAATTTTTGGATGTATAAACCTGTCCTGACACCGGAATTACTCTTCCGTCGCTGACACAAACTCTTCTTCTTCAATCCCCTCTTCTTGAGATTCAGGATTAACGCCTTCCTGTTGTGCCAGCATCTTCTCCCGATACTTCTGAGCCATTTCTTCTGCCTTATCGTAGACTTGATCCCGATTGTTGATCATATCTCCCGGTTCAGGTTCCAACTGCTTCGTTGACAGCGAAATCCGACCGCGTTCGGCATCCAAGTCAATGATCATCACTTTCAATTCATCATTGACATTAAACACACTATGAGGCGTGTCAATATGATCATGAGAAATTTCCGAAATGTGTAGCAATCCGCTCACACCACCAATATCAATGAACGCACCGTAAGGCTTAATACCCCGTACCGAACCAACAACCACTTCACCAACTTCTAAGCGGTTCATCTTGCGCTCAACCAAAGCGCGACGATGAGAGAGAACCAAGCGGTTTCTGTCTTCGTCTACCTCTAAGAATTTCAGGGGCAGTTCTTCGCCGACTAAATCTTCTTTCGGTTTGCGAGTGCTAATGTGGGAACCGGGAATAAAACCTCGTAGCCCTTCAATGCGAACCAACGCCCCACCTCGGTTTGTGGCAAAAACCAAAGAACGAACGGTCGCGTCTTCAGTTTGAAGCTGGCGCACCCGCTCCCAAGCCCGCATATACTCAATACGGCGAATGGAAAGAGTAAGCTGTCCATCTTCATTCTCGTCAGTCAAAATGAAAAATTCTCGCGTTTCATTTGACTGCAATACTTCTTCGGGAGCGTCAACCCGATTAATTGACATCTCCTGTATGGGAATATAAGCGGCGGTTTTAGCACCAATGTCAATCAGAGCGCCTCTTGGCTCCAGACTGAATACTGTACCTGCGACAATATCACCCGGGCTAAAGTGATAATCATACTTGTCGAGGAGGGCGGCAAAATCGTCGTGAGTGAAGCCAATATCTACTGTATTTGTGTTCTGACTGAGCATGCGCGTTGTGTTTCCTTGTTTAATCTCCGTAATGACTATGCCTCCTGTCGATGTACTCGCACGTCGGTATTGTGCCACCTACACCTACATTGCTTTGTCTCAACCTAACCTTATTTTAAAAGATTTAATAAAGTCCAGACAGGTAATTATAACTCAATCTGGATCGCCCTGTTGAGATCGAGTAGTACACAAAAGGTTATAAAATCGGGTGTACTGAATCGTGAAATGATACAATCGCTATCTGATAAGCGTTTAACGCCTCTTATTGTAAAACCTGTTGCTCCTCTGATGCGGGAATGACTAGGGAAGCTGATGTCTCTGCATCATCAGACTTGCTCGGAATAGCGGGTGGTATAGGCGACATTCCGGGGTTGTCTAGTTCAGTATTATTTCTGAGATGCTCTAGGGTTTCGATAAAATCGCGAATGCCCTGAAACTTCCGATAAACTGAGGCAAACCGGACATACGCTACTTCACTCTCGTGTCGTAGGTAGCGCAGGACTAACTCACCCACTTCATCACTGGTAACCTCCCGCCCATAGTGCTGCTGAACTTCAGCTTCAATCTCATCGACTATCGCTTCTAGACGTCGTTGGGAAACTCCTGTTTTCTCACAAGCTCGCACCATTCCCCGTAATAACTTAGAACGGTCGAAGGATTCTCGCTTACCATCCCGCTTCAGGACAGTAATCGGCACAAATTCAATCCGCTCATAAGTCGTGAAGCGATGTTTACAAATCAAACACTCCCGACGACGCCGAACACTTTGTCCTGCTTCTGTTGAACGGGACTCCAAAACGCGGCTGTCGGTGTGCTGACAATAGGGGCATCGCATAATAGCAAGTCTTTTCCGACTGGTTAAATACAGAAAATTGAGCCGATACAAGTCTATCTAATGTCTTCCTGCTCGAATCCCTGTCGGCAAAAGTAATCAGATAGACTCATGTAGGCTCAGAGTATCCTAGAGAGCTGATCAAATTCACGATCAATCTAAACGATGGCGCTCTCCAGGAGAGAAGACAGCGCCACAGGGATCTACTTTTCAATCCGAGGCGGTTCCCGGAACGCGATCGCAAAAAACAGAACGCCTAGAGCGCCAATCAAAACAAAGATATAAATGAGGCTTTCCATGTCACAACTTACCCAATTATCTGCTGTACTACCAGTTTACCTTGCTCAGTCAACCACAATAGCGAAAGAGGCAAAAGAAAAATTAATTTTTCTCTTGCCCTCCATGATTATGGTAGAGACGCGCCATGGCACGTCTCTAGTGCAATATTTAGACCGCTTCTTTTTTCCGAGTGGTCTTATCACCCACTTTCTGGAACAGACCGAATTCGACTTGTTCGTCTAGGTCAGGATCAACCCCAGCAAATACATCTCGGAACAGAGTCCGGGAACCATGCCAGATATGACCAAAGAAGAACAACAGAGCAAATACCGCATGACCGAAGGTGAACCAACCCCGTGGACTTGTACGGAATACCCCGTCGGAGTTTAAGGTTTCACGATCAAATTCAAACGGTTCACCCAGTTGAGCTTTACGGGCATACTGCTTCACAACAGCGGGCTCTTTAATGGTTTGACCATCCAAAAGACCACCGTAGAATGTCGCTGTAACACCAGTTTGCTCAAAGCTATATTTCGACTCAGCCCGTCGGAAGGGGATGTCCGCCCGAACCACACCATTGGCATCGGTTAAGACAACGGGGAAGGTTTCAAAGAAGTTGGGCATACGGCGCACCGTCAATTCTCGACCTTCGCCATCAGTAAATACTGGATGACCTAACCAAGCTTCGGCAATACCATCACCCTTGTCCATGGGACCTGTGCGGAACAAACCGCCCTTAGCCGGAGAGTTGCCAATATAGTCGTAGAACGCCAGCTTCTCTGGAATCTGATTCCACGCCTCTGAGGGGCTGGCTCCGTCTGCCATCGCCATTTCCACACGGCGATCAATTTCTTCATGGAAATAGCCTTGATCCCATTGATACCGGGTTGGACCAAACAGTTCAATCGGCGTAGCCGCAGAACCGTACCACATTGTACCCGCCACCACGAACGCCGCAAAGAATACAGCGGCAATACTGCTAGAGAGTACTGTTTCGATATTCCCCATCCGCAGCGCTTTAAACAGTCGCTCTGGGGGTCGAACCGTCAAGTGGAATAACCCAGCAATAATTCCGACAATACCCGCCGCGATATGATGAGCAACGATACCGCCTGGGTTAAAGGGGTTAAATCCTTCTGGACCCCAGGCTGGGGCTACAGGTTGAACGCTACCCGTTAGACCATAGGGATCAGATACCCACATTCCCGGACCAAAAAGCCCAGTCTGGTGAAACGCCCCAAAGCCAAAGCAGAGAAGACCAGACAAGAACAGGTGAATGCCAAACATTTTTGGCAAATCCAGCGCCGGTTCACCCGTGCGAGGATCTCTAAACAGTTCTAAATCCCAGTAAACCCAATGCCAGCAGGCGGCTAAGAACAACAGACCTGCCAGAACAATGTGAGCAGCGGCGACGCCTTCAAATGACCAAAAGCCGACATCTGTCGCTGTTTCGCCACTAATACTCCAACCCCGCCAGGATTCAGTGACCCCTAAACGCGCCATGAACGGCATCACGAACATCCCTTGACGCCACATGGGATTGAGGACTGGATCACTCGGATCAAATGTGGCTAGTTCGTATAGAGCCATCGAACCAGCCCAGCCTGCCACAAGGGCAGTGTGCATCAAATGCACAGCAATCAGACGCCCTGGATCATTCAGGACGACTGTATGTACTCGATACCACGGTAGTCCCATCGACTACGCTCCTCCTAGAGATAGAGTTTCTACTTTGACGCTTCTTTTGCTAAAGATGTTAGAAATTGAGCTTACCCGCCTAAAAGCGTGAACCGATGACCTTTTCCGGTTATCCTTCATGTTCCAAACAGCTAGGCGGGTTAGTCTTGACTTTAAAGAAGTGTAACTTTTGTTAGAAACGATTGCAAGCACAGGGGACGTTTTGACCCAACGTAGAGACGTACCATGCTACGTCTCTACCCAATCGCTGATCACCCATCGCTAGTTTCTGAGGAGAGATTCAAAACACTCGGCGCTGTGGTCAATCGCTCAACCACTTGTTCTGCACTCATTAAGCGTTTGAGGACAACTTGACCAATAGTTTTGGCGGATTGGGGTGAAGCATCCGGTGTCGGTTTAACTTCTACCATCAATACCGCATCCTCAACCCGATATAGCCATAACTTTTCCCCCTGTTCCAAGATGCAAAGGTTGAGGCGGATGATTTCGGGTTCCCGTCGCCAAGCATTGACATTCCAAAGTCCTCCAAACTCCCAAACTCGTCCCACAGTCCAGCCATCGGATAGAAAAAAGTACTTTACAGACATTTGTATTACATTTAGGGAACTGGTGTTCTAGTGCAGCATGGCAAAAGTTGTTTTGTTGTTTCAGTCTGTATTGATAATAGGGGAGATGGGGAAGATAGGGTAGATGAGAGAGATGGGGAGTCGGGGCGAGTTGAGTCGCATTACTGGTGAGACCACGATAATAGTGAAAATAACCCCTCCATACAACCAGGTTTCCTGGAGCGAACCCCATGGTCAAAACTTTACCTTTCCCATTTTGCAGCAGGATCAAACCCGAGTAGCTTGGAGGCTGGGCAGTGAGTCTGGGTAAATGGATTGGCATACTGGTTTTTATCATTTCACTATTTGTTTTGTGGCAAATTCGGCAGATTCTCATGCTTATATTTGCCGCAATTGTGATATCTAATGCCTTAAATGTTCTGGTAGAACGATTTCAGCGATCTGGAATGCAGCGATTTTTTGCAGTTCTGCTTTCGCTTTTTCTCCTCCTGTGCATTTTGGTCGGATTTTACTTCCTGATCGTCCCTCCTTTTACCGAACAATTTTTACAACTGAGTGAGTTAGTTCCTCAGGGGATTGAACAATTAAGCGAGTGGATAGAAGCTTTAGAAGCAGATTTTTCATCGGGATTGCTCGATCAGTACATCCCCGATATTAACCAGTTGCTGCAACAGCTTCCCCCCTTAATTAATCGGGTGTTGGGGGGTGGATTCATGTTTTTCAATAATGCTTTGGTTGTCCTCCTGAATAGTTTACTTGTCCTGGTATTAACATTGATGCTCCTTGCCGATCCTCACCCTTACCGGAAAAGCTTTGTTCGCCTTTTTCCGTCATTCTATCGGCGTCGAGTAGATGAGATTTTGCAACGGTGTAATGAATCGTTACGAGGATGGCTAGCGGGTATTCTGTTTAATATGGTAGTCATTTTTTTGTTGAGTTTTTTCGGCTTACTGCTGTTGGGAATTCCCCTGGCACTGGCACAAGCTACGTTAGCGGGGATTTTAACATTTATTCCCAATCTTGGACCCGTCGTGAGTGTGATCCCACCCATTGCGATCGCGCTGCTGGATTCGCCCTGGAAAGCCATTGCTGTATTGATTCTCTATATTGTGATTCAGCAGGTTGAAAGTAATTTACTCACACCGTTAGTCATGGCGCAACAGGTATCCCTGTTACCCGCTATAACATTGCTCGCCCAGTTATTTTTCGTCACCTTCTTTGGATTTATAGGATTATTATTAGCCCTTCCCCTAACAGTGGTGGCTCAGGTTTGGCTCAAGGAGGTTCTGGTTAACGATATTCTTGACCAATGGCATCATCCGAGTCACAAGGATGCTCAACCTGTGGCAACAACATTTGCTGTCTCTCCCACTGCTGATATGGTAAGGGATGAGGGAGATGGGGGAGCTGGAGGAGCTGGGGGAGCTGGGGAAGCTGGGGGAGCTGGGGAAGCTGGGGGAGCAAATGACCAATGACCAATGACCAATGACCAATGACCAATGACCAATGACCAATGACCAATGACCAATGACCAATGACCAATGACCAATGACCAATGACCAATGACCAATGACCAATGACCAATGACCAATGACGAATAACAACTGTTTATCGTGCGAACCCTAGCTGAAATCAATGATAAAATTCACCATCGTCGTGCAGTCGTCTGGACGGTCGAGGAATTAAAAGCGCGAGTCGCCGATATCGGTGTCACCCAGGCGGCTAAGAACGTCGATGTGATTACCACAGGTACATTTGAGCCAATGGAGTCATCGGGCGCGATTATTAATTTAGGTCACACAGACCCCCCGATTAAGATTCGTAAATGCTGGTTAGATGGTGTACCTGCTTATGCTGGCTTTGGTGCGGTGGATTTGTATTTAGGCGCGACTCAAGTTGTGGACTCTACCGATATGGGAGATCTGCTAGAGATCGAGGAATCTAGGGAACGGGGTGGTTCTCATGTAATTGAAGACTTGATTGCTGGTAAACCCGTGCAGTTGCGGGCGATTGGACAGATGACTGACTGTTATCCTAGAGCCTCTTGTGATACGACGATTACTCGCGAAACGATTAACCAGTTCTATCTCTACAATCCGCGCAATCTCTATCAAAATTTTATCGTCGGCGTCAATGGGGGCGATCGCCTCTTGTACACTTATCTTGGTCCGCTCCAGCCCAGATTAGGCAATGCAGTCTACTCCAATCCGGGAGCAATTTCCCCGCTACTTAACGATCCCGAACTAAAGCTGATTGGGATTGGTACGCAAATTTTCTTGGGTGGGGGTATTGGGTACATCGCTTGGGAAGGGACTCAACATTTTCCCCTCCAGAAACGCCTACCCAATCATACCCCCATTGGTCCTGCGGCTACATTGGCGTTAATTGGAGATGCCAAGCAGATGAATCCCAAGTGGGTACGGGGTTGCTACTTTAAAAATTATGGTCCGTCTCTGATGTTGGGCGTTGGTGTACCCTTACCTGTTTTGAGTGAAGAGGTGGTTCAGCATTGTGCTGTATCGGATCAGGATATTGTCGCCCCAGTGGTTGATTTCTCAATCCCCCGTCGCGTTCGTCCCACCTTCGGATTAGTCAGCTACGCCCAACTGAAGCAGGGGCGGATTACCATTGACGGCAACTCTGTGCGGACAGCACCTTTGGCAAGTGTATTTCGTTCACGGCAAGTTGCTTTGGAATTAAAGCAATGGATTGAACGGGGCGAGTTTACGCTCACCGAACCCGTAGCATCCATTCCCATGGATCGTTCCTTTCTGCCTCAAGACCGCTGGGGTTCTCAACTGAGTATAGAGTAAGCTAATCCCACAACTTTAGGTCGTGGGATTAGCAGTCATCTGTCATCTGTCATTTGTCCTTTGTTATATTAACACTTTATTGGTAATTCCTCATAGCCGCCCCTAACTACCGCTTCTACCTCATCGGTGAAGCGCAGGATGGGCGGCGGAATCTGGCTCAAGTCCTAATCAAGAATCTCTCTTAGGAATTATCTTTACCCGGCTTGTCCTTACGTTGAACTGGTTTGGATAAGGGTTCTGAACGCTTGGGTGAGGTTCTTTTTCCTGTTGTCGAACGATCTTCGCCCGAACCACGATGGGGAAAACTCTTTTTAGGTCTTGACCCTTTGCGTGGACGAAACTTATTTGATCGCCTTTTGGGTGCATGAACGATACCAATATCATTGCCTTCCTCAATCATCAGGGTATTGGTATGCAGTTTGACGTGCAAATCCCAAAAGTGATTAATCACCTTTTCCCCTAGCAATCCCTTGAGCTGAAGCTTGAAAAATTTGGTTTTCTCTGATTCTCTGCGGGGAGACTGCTTGATTTTGACAATAACGTCTTCATTCTCCCGCGACTGGTAAATGACTTGACCCCGAATTGAAAAATAACCTTCTGGTAATTGCTCTTTTGGTTCAGGTTGAGGATGATCTGGAGACGTTTGTGCCTCAGGGGTTGACTCTTCCGGTGGCGAGTCGGTTGATTCTGAAGCCGTCGTTTGATCTTGATTGAGTGTTTCCGGTTCCCAAACACCGACAATTTGGACGTGCAAATTTCCGTCTTGTTGTCTCGTGCGAGGGTAAACTACCCAAAGATGGGATAGAGCTAAATCGAGATGGTTTTTCACCAAACTCATAACCCGACCCAGTAAGACGGCATCAATTAAGGTACCGTCATCTGCCAGTAGAGTACCCCTTGTCAATTGTTCTTGAGAGGGCATATATTTTCCCCGAATCAGCCCGATTGCTCGGTACTGCATGGGTTCACTGGGCGGAGGAATGGGTTGTTGTCGTTGGACATCTGATGGCATTGTCCCGGTTGAATCTGTTGTAGTAGATGAGTTAGTCACGTTTTGAGAATTGCCATTGGGTGGGGCTGAGTGTGGCGGTTGCACACTGGATGCTTCTGGCAGATTTTCACCAGAAGACTGGGGTGAGTCGGTAGACCGATTCACAGAAGGACTCATATAACCTCCTAGCGGCGGAGACACATTCCCTTGTGGGAGATTTGGACTGACTGCTTGAATTTTAGTTTGTTCAACATCCTTACTGGAGTGGTGCAATAGCTAGAATGACTCTCCTAGCTATGTTTTCACCGAAAATTAACAACGTAAGGAAACTCAGTATCAGTCTGCCCATTTTACAAAATGCAGTCATAAGACTGGTACATCCGCAAAGTTTACGGAATCTTTACTCGCAGCAATCTGCACTCTATTCAAATTTGGCGGGAAAATAGGGGAGTGCCGATAAATCTGAGTAATCCGTTACACAATAGTTAAGAGGACAAGAGATGAGTGAATCATCCATCAATTCCTTACTGGAGAACCTAAAAAACCCTGACGAAAACGTCCGCAAGCAAGCAACCGAAGAATTATGGCGTATCTGGTTCTATCAAAAGGGCATCTCTGGCATGGAACGGCTAGGGCGGACACAGATTTTATTAGAACGTGGGGAAACAGCTCAAGCTGAAGCACTGCTGACCCAGATTATTAGAGAGCAACCTGATTTTGCTGAAGCTTGGAATCGACGAGCCGTTCTTTACTACCTACTTAAACAGTATCAAAAGTCAAGGGACGATTGTCAGCAGGTTGTCCGACTCAATCCCATTCATTTTGGGGCGCTGCATGGTTTGGGATTGTGTTATATGGCGTTAGGAGATTATCAAGCGGCAATTACAGCCTTTCGCAGGGCGTTGGATATTCAACCCTATTCTTTAATTAATCAAAAGTTTATTCTTGAATGCACGGCGCGGTTGAGTTAGGAGGAGATGAGGGAGATGAGGGAGATGAGGGAGATGGGGGAGATGGGGAAGATGGGGGAGCAGGGGAACCAAGGGAACCAAGGAAGGGGATGTAGGGGCGGGTTTTACAGATAACTTATGGCAAAAACTGATAACTTAACTAAACCCGCCCTTCTCCGGTGGCTAAAAATTAGAATGGACAAGGGTTATGGCTTAAGTTGACACTAATGCACGTCGGTGCGCCCCTACAGTGGGATAGATTGTAGGTTGGGTTTCGACTTCGCTCAACCGACTTCGCTCAACCGACTTCGCTCAACCCAACGGAATCTAGGGCTAAGGTTCCTTTACAAAAGCCGGAAATCCATCGAATAAGGTGTCCTACATCACAACAATCAGGTGAGGTCAATTTGCTGAACATCAATCAACCTAGTCCTTTACAAAAAGGTAATTTGTTACGGGTGATTGCTCCGAGTGGGGCGTTACGAGAGGTTGACGCCTTCTATCAGGGAGTTGAAATTTGGCGTCGCCGAGGTTATCGGGTTGAATTGCCAGCCAATTGGGATGCTAGAGAGGGTTACCTGGCGGGTACAGATAACCAACGACGTCAGCAGTTAGCCGCCGCCTGGTGTGACCCAGACTGTCGGGGAATTCTTTGTATTCGAGGCGGCTATGGTAGCGCCCGTCTTCTGGAAGACTGGATGTGGAATTCTCCAGTAATATTGAGCAGGGAAGCTGGGGAAGCTGGGGGAGAGAAAATTAGAGATGATGAAAGGAATCTTGAGCCAAAATCCCATAGTCCCAAATGGCTGATTGGGTTTTCTGATATTACCTGTCTCCTCTGGAGTCTAGCTGGGGTGGGAATTAGCAGTGTTCATGCTCCCGTCTTAACCACATTAGCCAATGAACCGGAATGGTCACTCAATCGCTTATTTGACTGTGTAGAAGGACGCCCTCTGTCCCCCTTAACCGGGAAGGGTTGGGGCGGGGGTAAGGTTAAGGGGTGGCTTTTACCAGGAAATCTAACTGTGGCAACTCATTTACTGGGTACGCCGATTCTACCACCGCTAGATGGGGCAATTCTGGCGTTAGAGGATGTGACAGAAGCGCCTTATCGGATTGACCGCCTGTTGACCCAGTGGCGGATGAGTGGCATGTTGCAAAAAGTTAAGGGTATTGCCTTGGGACGGTTTAGTCGCTGCCATCCTCCCCAGAATGTGCCAAGTTGGACGGTTGAAGAGGTGTTACGCGATCGCTTAACGGATCTTGATATCCCGATTGTATCCGAGTTGCCCTTTGGTCACGATGGGGTCAACGCCACTTTGCCTGTGGGAAGTTGGGTTGAACTAGATGGGGATCAGGGAACATTATGTTGGAAAACTTCATAAATAATTGTCAACTGGGAATGGTAAGCTAACAGAGCGCTGAAAACTTTATATAGGGTAGGTCTAGTATGGCTGGGTTAACCCAGGTTCCTTATTTATTACGAGCCGCTCGTGGTGAAAAATTAGAACGTCCGCCGGTGTGGATGATGCGACAGGCGGGTCGATATATGAAAGCCTATCGGGATTTACGCGATAAGTATCCCAGTTTCCGGGAACGCTCCGAAATTCCCGAAATTGCTATTGAAATTTCTCTCCAACCCTGGAAGGCGTTTCGTCCAGATGGGGTGATTCTATTTTCTGATATCCTCACGCCTCTACCGGGAGTCGGTATTCCCTTTGACATTGTTGAAAGCAAAGGTCCGATTATAGATCCGCCGATTCGCTCTCAAGCACAAATTGACGGGCTTCATCCCTTAGAGTTAGAAAAATTAACATTTGTCGGGGAGATATTACAAGCGCTGCGCCGGGAAGTCGGGAACGAAGCCGCTGTTTTAGGCTTTGTCGGTGCGCCGTGGACGTTAGCCGCTTATGCGATTGAGGGCAAAAGTTCCAAGAATTACTCGATTATTAAAGGGATGGCATTTTCCCAACCCGCCATGCTACATGAGTTTTTGGGGAAAATAGCTGATGCGATCGCGGTTTATGTACGCTATCAAATTGATAATGGCGCCCAAGTCGTGCAATTGTTCGATTCCTGGGCGGGTCAACTGAGTCCCCAAGACTACGATACCTTTGCCTTACCCTATCAGCAGCGTGTGGTTGAGCAAGTAAAAGCCACCCATCCGGATACGCCTCTGATTTTATACATCAGTGGAAGTGCGGGTATCTTAGAGCGCATGGGTAAATCCGGTGTGGATATTATCAGCGTAGACTGGACAGTAGATATGGCAGAAGCGCGACAGCGGTTAGGCTATAAAATGAACGTTCAGGGGAATATGGACCCTGGGGTGCTATTTGGGTCACAGGATTTTATCCGCGATCGCATTTTGGATACAATTCGTAAAGCTGGGAACCGAGGTCATATCTTTAATTTGGGTCATGGTGTCTTACCGGGAACTCCAGAAGATAATGTTAGGTTCTTCTTTGAAACAGCCAAACAGGTTGATCAATTGTTGACTGTTCATGCGTAAGAGATTGGGAATAGGCGATTGGTGATTGGGGAAGAGGAAAAATTTTTACCTATTTCTGCCTCAGGATAAATGACGAATGACAAATGACGAATGACGAATGACAAATAACAAATGACTCCCAAGCGAATCTTCATGACTGGTGCTAGTGGTTGCATCGGTCAGTATGTCGCCGAAAGTTTAATTCAACACACGGATCACGAATTGTATTTATTGGTCAGAAATCCCGATAAATTAGGATTTGACTATCATGCTCGTCCGGGTATTACGATTTGTCAAGCTGATTTACGGCAGATTGATCAGTTTGGTGATTTACTCAAAACGGTAGATGTAGCAATTTTGGCAGCAACAGCTTGGGGAGGAGTCCAGGAAGTTTTTGATATTAATGTGGTCAAAACCCTGCGATTGCTGGATTTGCTGGATACTCAACGTTGTGAACAGGTGATTTACTTTTCCACCGCTAGCATTCTAAATCAACAGAACCAATTACTCAAACAAGCGGGTCAACTGGGAACTGACTATATCCGTTCCAAATATGACTGTTTGCAGCAAATCTCAAAACTCGCGATCGCGCCTAAAATTACTACTGTGTTTCCCACTTTGGTATTGGGGGGAGATGAGCGCAAACCTTACTCCCATATTTCATCAGGGATTAAGGATGTAGTCAAATGGATGGACTTGATTCGTTGGTTCAAAGCCGATGGGAGTTTCCACTTTATGCACGCCCAGGATATCGCACAGGTAGTGCTATATCTGGTTGATCATCCTCCAAGTCAGGAATTGACCACTAAAACGGGTGAAGTATTATCAACCAATCGTTTAGTCTTAGGAAATCCGCGTCTCACTGTTAACCAGGCGGTAGAAGAAGTCTGTGCGTATTTAGGTAAAAAAAATTATGTTCGCGTCCCCTTATCGATTGGACTAGCGAATTTATTAATTATCTTATTCCGGATTCAGATGGCGGCGTGGGATCGATTTTGCCTCAACTATCGCCATTTTACCTATCAAAACCCAGTGAATCCCGATACGTTCGGTTTACCCACGTACTGTCCCACCCTGAGTGACGTGTTGAAAATCAGTGGTCTTCCGTAGGGGCGCACCGACGTGCATTGGTGTCAACTTAAGCTCAACCCCTCACCCCCAGCCCCTCTCCCACGCCAGTCCTCACCCCCAACCCCACTCCCAAGCTTGGGAGAGGGGAGCAAGAGGGGAGCAAGATAATCCGATCCCCCTTCTCCCGTGCAACAAAAGCGAAGCATCCGCTGTCATCCCCCCTCTTGTAGGGGGGAACGAGGGGGGTTGGGAGAAGGGGTTAGGGGATGAGGGGGAAATGTCAATGAGTAGACAGACACAGCTTAAAACCTTGCCAGTCGTGCTTTTCGCCTTAAGTTGACACCAATGACTGACGTGCGCCCTTTACCAACGTGCGCCCTGCACTGACATCCGCCCTTTACCGACATGCATCTGCATCAACTTAAGCCCAAAAAAAGCGATACCTTGATCTAACCCCTCCCTAACCCTCCCCTTGCCAAGGGGAGGGAATTTCAAGGACTTTGGTTTCTCCCGACACCGGACACCCGACAAACTGTTCAAAATGTAAATTGTTACCTACTACCTATTCATTTTTCTATACAATAGAGAGAGATGGAATTAGCAGATGAACCCCTGCTCTCCATCCAGGTTTTACAGGCGATACCCCAGTCAACAAACGGTTTCCTAAACAAATCTCAATAATCTTTCAGGAATCCGTCCGATGGGTGATGTAGATTAATACAGACTTTGACAAAGGTCACTCATTCCCCAAGAGGGTATCGCGTATACTATCTGCTAGAGGAGAAGCCCAGTCATCTAACCTGAGACAGAGTTTAAGCCCAAAACGCTGAACCTTCTGTAAAAACGGAAACTGGGGCGATGCGTTAGCAGTAAATCTCAGTAAGGGTTTCCTGGAAAAACAGGTAACCCTTCTCGGTGAGAAAAACGAAAACGCTGTTATCCGGTCATCAAGGGTGGGAATTCTAGTAATAAGTGATGACACACTTCGATCAAGTGTCGTTATCGGTCGTAATCTAAGAGATCACTATGCCAGCCACTCCTTTTGCCGACACTGAATTCGACCACGACCAGCCTACCTACAGCTTGGATTTGCAGGATACCCACAGCGATGTTGACAATTCTGTGGATGAATTCGTTGATCCAGAGATGGAAGAGGATATCGACACAACTAGCTTTGCTAAAAGTGCCAACCGCCGTACCACCGATTTGGTACGGCTATATCTTCAGGAAATCGGTCGGGTTCGTTTATTGAGACGAGATGAAGAAGTCTCAGAAGCTCAAAAAGTTCAGCGCTATATGCGATTATTGGACTTGCGAGCTAAGTTCGCCACACCAGAGGAGCCAGTTATTGAGCATCTCGTTCATTTAATCGAAACCCATGACCGTTTAGCCTCTCAGTTAGGTCATCGTCCCTCTTTAGAACGCTGGGCGACAACCGCTGGCGTGGATGTGGCTACCCTGAAGCCAAGTCTGGTGGTGGGGAAACGCCGCTGGGCGGAGTTAGCCGAACTAACCGTTAAGGAACTGGAACAGGTTCAAGCCCAAGGGTTGCAGGCGAAAGAACACATGATTAAAGCCAACCTGCGCCTGGTGGTGTCGGTGGCGAAAAAGTATCAAAATCGCGGGTTAGAACTGCTGGATTTGATTCAAGAAGGAACCTTGGGATTAGAACGGGCAGTTGAGAAATTTGACCCGACGAAAGGGTATCGGTTTAGCACTTATGCCTATTGGTGGATTCGTCAGGGAATTACTCGCGCGATCGCGACTCAAAGCCGGACAATTCGCTTACCGGTTCATATTACCGAAAAGCTGAATAAGATTAAGAAAGCCCAGCGGAAGATTTCGCAGGAACAAGGGCGCACCGCCACGATTGAGGATATCGCCAAAGAGTTGGAAATGGATGCGCCGCAGGTACGGGAAGTGCTGATGCGAGTTCCGCGATCGGTTTCCTTGGAGATTAAAGTTGGCAAGGAGAAGGATACAGAACTGGGAGACTTACTGGAAACCGAGGAAACCTCCCCAGAAGATGTGTTGATGCGCGAGGCTTTACAGCGGGATTTACAGCAACTCCTGGCTGATTTAACCAGTCGCGAACGGGATGTGATTTGTATGCGGTTTGGCTTAGGCGATGGACATCCCTACTCCTTAGCTGAGATTGGGCGGGCGCTGGAACTGTCTCGCGAACGAGTACGGCAAATTGAGGCGAAGGCGTTGCAGAAGTTGCGCCAACCAAAGCGGCGGAATCGGGTGCGGGATTATCTGGAAGCGTTGAGTTAAGGGAGTTCCCCACACATTGATTGTAGAGACGTTGCATGCAACGTCTCTACAATGGTATTATTTCTACCTTACCCCTTCCCAATCCTCAATTCGTAGTCCATTCACCCGACTAAATTCGCCCGTATTGTGGGTAACTAAGATTAAATCATTCGCTAGTGCAATAGCTGTAATTTGTACATCATCGGGACCAATCGGTGTACCCAATGCCGCTAATTGAGCGCGAATGTGTCCGGCAACTTGGGCAGCTTGTTCATCTAAAGGTAAGATTGAAAATTGAATGAAAAATCGTTCCAATGTCGCTAAATTTCGTTCAGGATTACTGCTGCGATAGGCTCCATAAACTAGCTCAAGTTGCACGACAGTACACAAATAAATGGTTTCGGGTTTTTCCGCTGCTAGGCGTGTCGTAACCGCTGGACTTGTATTATTTAACAAGCGAATACAAACATTCGTATCAAGCAGGTAGGTCAAAATAGCGTCTCCCTCGTCTCATACTCTCCTTGCGGTTCGCGGACTAGCGGTTCTCCTACCCAACCTCCAATTACTTCTTCAAAAAAACCAGGCATCCATTCTGTTTTGAGTTTTTTTGGTTGTAAGACTTCAACGCTTCCTTGATAGAAACGCTCCATAATAGCTAATAACTGAATACCTCTAATAATCACTTCCTCTGGTGAATTGTATTTTCCCGTATTAACCTGACGTTGAATAAACTGTTCGAGTTCTGGAGTTAAAGACACATTCATTGACTTTTACCCTATATCTTGGTAATTTTCACTAAGGTTGAGCCTTCCTACTCCTGAGCAAGACTTTCGGTAACTCGCTTTTTCCGAAATATTTTTAGTACATTAGTACCATTTATGCTGCTTCTAAAGAAAATTTTACGTGTACTTGCCATGCATTATGGCAAATTTCCTAATCTCTACCGCAGGATTTGCAAGCCTAGAGGAAAAGAATATGCCGAATTTCTCCGCCGCCACGGTAACTTTTACGAGATAGGTCAACATTGCACTATTCTCACATCAACCCATTTCGGCGATCCCCATTACATTCGTATTGGTAATAATGTTCACTTTTCATCCTGCAGTCTAATCGGTCATGATGGCTCGATTGCCATGCTAAACAAAGCCTACAATGTAAAACTCGACTCTGTAGGTAAAATTGATATTAGGGATAATGTATTTATCGGCTATAACGCTATCATTCTTCCTAATGTAACTATTGGACCAAATGCTATAGTCGCTGCTGGAGCAGTTGTTACAAAGGATGTTGCTGAAGGAGATATAGTTGCTGGTGTTCCCGCTAAACCTATTGGTAAAGTTGAAAAGCTTGTAGAAAAATTACATACTAAAACTCAAATGCTTCCTTGGGCTGAACTTATTAATAATCGTGAAGGTGGTTTCGAGCCTGAAATAGAACCCCAACTGATTCAAATGCGTGTTTCTCACTTTTACGGCGATAAATCAACTCAACAAAACAAGTAAGATTTTCAAAATATGGTGGATACAATTCTGGTTCCTTACCCTCTTTTGGGGAAAGATTATCATTCTTGTTTTCCACTAGCCATTTTTGACTACACTCAAGTCAGAAGATTACAGCAGTTTGCTCTGCTATGCGGTACATTGTCGATCCCCCTAAATCCCCCTTAAAAAGGGGGACTTTGATTTACTGTACTTTATTACAGCGCAAAGCGCTGTATATCATGGGTAATCCACCGGACATGAACTCCTAGGTAGATAAAAATCTATCATTAATGTTCCTTGCTTGTCTGAAAAATGAACAAAAAGCGACAGAAATACAAGAATTGTTAGATCTATTAATTTTTTCGAGTTGAAATTTTTATGCCTTTCTAATGCTCTGAGTCAGGATCTGCGGAATGTAGGTTATAAACAATCAAGATTCTGGAACATCCACTGCGTCTCGTTCTGTGCGAATCCACTTATTCTCCGGTTTGACTAGAAACGTTAAATACAGGGGAATCTTCCACAAAATATAAAATGGTACAGTTAAAAGCGTCTGTACAGGTATATCGTCACGGCAAAACTTAGCCCAAGCCATAATAATTGATAGTAGAATTAATAGTCCTTCTAGCCCTACAAAAGTCGCTGGTATCCAGGATATTCCCACAACGGCTGCAAGTAACGTTCCCCCCATCGCCGCTAGCCAAATGATGACTAACAGGGAAAGAGGGGGTACAACTAAATCAAGAGCGATCGCGAACAAATCAACCCGTCGCTGAATCACTGACTGGGTAAAGAGTCGCGGAACTTGGTTAAGTAAGGTTTGTAAATGTCCATGTTCCCAGCGAGTACGTTGGGTTTTGGCTGCTTCCTGCTGCTGGGGAAGACATCCGGTGACTCTAGCATCTAAGCAAAATAGGGGAGAATGTCCAGCTATAGCTAAATCAATGCCAAGCTGCATATCCTCGACTATATTATTACTTGCCAGGGGCGCTTGGTGGATAACTGACCAAGGAAACGCCATCCCGGTACCTGTCAATAAGCAGGGGAATCCCAGTCGATTTAGTCCACAGGGACGGACTAAGTTTTTCACCCGAAACGCTAGAGTGGAAATGGCATCCTTGGGTGTAGAGTTGGGAGGTTGTTCTAATAGGTAAATGGCTTGGGTGGGTCTTTTGAACGTGTTGGCACGTTGAGCAAGTTTGGCGATCGCGCCTTCATGTACGATACAGTCAGCATCTACGAGTACCACGATATCGGGTGGGTCTGTGGCAAGGTGCTTTATACCGTAGTCTAAGGCATATCCTTTACCTTGGCGTTCTGTATCCTGGCGTTCAATTACCGTTGCGCCTAATTGACGTGCGATCGCGGCGGTTTCATCGGTACAATTATCGGCAATAACCACCAGTCTGTCTGGGTCGGTTAGCTGGGGTATTATTGTTTTTAGGGTAGTGCTAATTCCAGAGGCTTCATTGTGGGCGGGAATTAACACGGTGATGCGGGGAGGGGAGGCTGGGGCAGCTTCTGGTTGTTGACGCGGTGGGAAGAGGGCGGCGAAACACTCAATGAACAGCATCCCGATGGGGACAAGAAGGGAGAGTGCGATCGCGAATAGGGCTACTTCCACGATAATAAGCCATGGTGGATTGGTAAACATGACCTGGAAACCTCGCTGTGTCTGGAACTCTGGGGAATAGGGATAGTGCGATCGCTAGGAAGCAGTTTGAGGAATAGACGTTTCACCGTCAGACGTTTTTTGAGGTTCAGACGGGGAATGGGTGATAATTTTAGTTGGGATTCCCACAGCGGTTGCCCCTGCGGGGACATCACCAAGCACGACAGCATTAGCGCCAATTTTGGCATGGTCACCGATACGTACATCGCGAAGAATTTTAGCACCCGCACCAATATCAACATGACCGCCGATTTTAACATTCCTGACCATAGTCACTTGTTGAAAAATCAGGCAATTGGGTCCAATAGAGACGCTGGAGTGAATAACAATTCCATTGGGATGAGGTAAGAGTAGTCCGCCAGCAATCTGGCAATTTATCGGGATATCAGTTCCCGTCACAACACTCCAGAAGCGATGCTGAAGGACATTAACCCGACATAAAAAGCGCCCTACAATACCCCACCTTGCCTGCCACTTTTGATACGCACGGATAGATTTGAGGAGTTGGCGGCTTGGGTCCCACCAACGGCGCAGTTGTTCGCGACTCCAATCGGGTTCTGTGGCAGAAATTTTGGGGACAGTAACGGATTTAACCATTATCCTGAGCGTTTCGGGATTTTACAATCTTAGCAGGTACGCCAACGGCTGTTGCGCCTGCTGGCACGTCAAAAAGCACGACGGCGTTAGCGCCAATATTAGCATCATCACCGATAGTTAGGTTACCAAAGATTTTCGCACCTGCACCAACGTTAACGCGATTCCCTAATTTTGGTGCATCGAATGGATGCTCTACGTAGCGATTGCCCAGGGTAACGCCTTGACGGATAATACAATCATCACCAATTGTACAATCGCCGTGAATTACAATCCCATGTTGATGTTCGATGATCACACGGCGACCCAGTTGAACGCTATAGGGTAATTCTATGCCGTAGGTATTGCGGATTTTGCGATACAATGCTCGGTAGAGAAGACTAAACGGCGCTCGTAAAAGTTTGGGTTGAATTTGCATTCGCCAGACACCAAAGCGCTGAATGGCAACGGCGCGGAATCCTGGTCGAGTCCAGTCGCGATCGTGGGCAATCCAGTCTTCTTGGATTTGTTGCCAGAGTCCTAACTTTTCAGTTTCTTCTGGGTTAACCTTCGTTTGCAATTCTGGTTGTGTAACCATAATCTACTATAATAGTCAAATTAGCTTTAACCGCTAACAATAGCGATGAAAAGTCAGTCACAACAATAAGTTAGTCCTCCCACCAAGCGGAGGTGGGACTTTCAGCTAACATGCGCTTAACTAAATCAATCTGCTCTTGATCAAACTTCTCGTACCAGGCTTTAGCAATTTCCTTTGAACGGGAAGCGCTTTTAGCTATCTCCGCTTCGATATCTTTTGTCCACGGCAGATGGCATTTTTCATAAAGACGTTTTGTTACAGTAACGGTGTTGGCCGCTAAGTCTTCGTAGATGAGTTGCATATAATTGGGTAGTCCCTCTCCTACGGAGTGAATTGTTTTCGTAGCGTAGCCCCAATACCACAATTCCGACTCCTCTACAGACATCGCTTCTATATCTCCAAAACGTTCTGCCCAGTGGGGTTCACTTTTGGTAATTTGCTTTAGTCTTTCTTGGTTATTTTTTTTAACTACGGTAATATCTTGTTCAGACCAGTATCGATTAATCATAGAATTCAAAAATCCTCCAGGGTGTCGCACAATATGAATCACCAGAACATTGGGTCTATTGATTAAAACCCACTCAGCCCAAGCTGGCACCATGGTAAATTTTAAAACCGTCAAGGCTTGTCTAAGCCCATCAATGTCAGCAAACCACCTTGGTACGGGCCAGTCAGGTTGCCTTAAGCTAGGCATTACTGGGGAAATGAGTTGGCTTAGTCGGCGCTTTGATAAAACAAAACTCCCTAACCCACGCATTGACTCATTTAGGTAAAATTTTGGATAAGCACCGATGCGATCGCGTTCACCCATTCTCACCGAAACTGATGCAACAGCTTTGTCCCACTGTTGTCCAAAATCGTCACCGAGGGGATGCCGCACAACAGCTAAAGGTAGTTGAGCCAGAGGAGACGTTGGCAGTTCATTGGGTTCGTTGCGACAATAAGTTTTGGGGCTAATGTCTAGGAGATCGAGCAACCAGTTTGTTCCGGAGCGTCCTTGTCCTACAATTAAAATATGATTCCACACCGTAGCATCCTCTCCCGTGCTTTCAAAGTCTATAAATTTAGAAAATACTAGGACTTACACTAATAAAGTTTGATTACTTCACGATGATATACTACTATTGAGCCACACGCTATTGCGGAGAAAATCTACCAACAGTTGGGGCGGCTCATTATCCGGTTTACGTTGAATCACCCGACGCAAGCGCCACAGGGCAAAACCTGAAGCCCAAAATATATCAGCGAAGGAGGCGTACAGCCAGCCGTAGTTTTTGATAAAGTACCGTCGCCGGGAATTAAACCAGTATTGGGGACGGCGTTTTTGTGGACGTTTAGTGTCAGTGATGCCGGAACTTTGTCCCACCAGGTGGACAACCCGGCTCTCAGGCACATACCAGCAACTCCAACCTGCTTTTTTTGCCTGTAGGCAAAAGTCCATTTCTTCGTAGTACATGAAGTAGTCTTCATCCAGTAAGCCTACTTGATCGAATACTTCCCTCCGAATAATCATACTAGCACCCGCAACCCAGTCGGTAGGACAAGCTTGTTCGGGAACGGGGGGCCATACCACCCATTTTGTCAATAGTTTCGAGACTAAACCTAGACGTAAACCGCTATCGAGTTCACTTAGGGCAGTGTGAAAGCGAAAGGCTGAACATTGGGGGGTGCCATCGGGATCTTCTAAACGACTTCCGGCGATTCCCACATGGGGATGTTCGTTCATGAAGTTGACTAAGGTTTTGATGGCATTAGGGCGTGCTATCGTGTCGGGGTTAAGGAGTAGGATATAGGGAGGGGGATTGGTTGATTCCAGGGCTGGACGAATTGCGGCGTTGTTGCCGAAAGCGTAACCGCCGTTGTGATCCAATGGCATAACCGATGCCCAGTCACCCCAACCTTCAGTTTCTATGGCGGTGGTGATTTGCTCGACTGAACCGTCGCCAGAGGCGTTGTCGGTAACAACAACGCGAGTACCGGGTAAGGATTTGACTTCATCGACTAGGGAACGGAGACAGTCGATAGTCATACTGGGGGTGCGGTAGTTGAGGATGACGACGAGTAGGGAATAGGGGTGGTGAGGTTGGGTGGTATTAGGCATGGCGGAGTTGCCTTTTTGGGTGAAGCCGATCTAATGGTACTTTTATTTTAATAAATGCTTCTTTCATTTTAGAGATCGCGTTAGAAAAGCATTAATTTTGGGTCGGGTAAACTATAGGGGGTTGTTTGAGGATAACTGAGCATCGCTTGATCATAGGGTACATGGATGAAACGGGCATTGGGCCAAATTTGTAGTAATCGATCAAAATGGCGGTGAACCGTAGCACCAACTAGGGGTTTTCCCGTGCGATCGAGCCTTTGGCATCTTTGGCACAAAAAACTGTTGGCGAGTTGGGGATAGCTCAAGCTACGATCAATCTCGAAGCCTGTACTCTGGAAGATACGATGAGTTTCTAGCCATTCATAATACGCCTCAAGTTGAGGAAAGTCGCCATTATCCGATATCTGATCAACGACGTATTCAAATTCATAGCACCAAGCAATCTGAGGATGGTGATCCAGCATCAGTCTCAGAACTGTTGTGCCAGAACGCTCAGCACCAACGAGAAAAATTGGTTTATCTACACAATAGGATGGATTATCTGTATTCATGACGGCTGTTAGGTATTAAACTTTAGAATATAGTAATTTATCTATTACAAGAGTATATACGGTCTATTTTTACCAGTCATATCGATGTCCTAATAAGGTGTACAGTTTTTCATTATACTGAGCAAAATAATCTTTCAGTCGCTCCAAGACTTGATCGTCATCAGAACTTCTCACATACTTCGCCGCTGCATATTTTTCTTGCTGGAACTGCTGAATAGCTTCCTGCGAAAAATGCTTGATGTTTAAGAAATCACAGATTTGATTCAGACTTGAACCTAAATCATCGCCAAATGCGGCAAAGTTCAGAACCAAAATCTTCTCCTTATCAAAGTAGTTATAGTAATTTTCTAGTTGCTGAACGTACTTACCTCGGTTAATATAATTATATGGATATTTAGCTGCGTTAGATTCCGGATTCAATTCTTGCTCAATCGCCTCAGCAAAACTCCTTTCATCGGCTCTCTCTCGCAAATGTTTGAGAGGAAGATTATCATAGCTATGATACATCTGCCACGCTGAGTATGCCCGATCCACAGGATTTCTGAGTATGGCAATCATTTTGATAGTGCCTAAATCCTGTTTGAGCAGCTTAGGAATTTGGCTATAGTAGATATAGCTGGGTGATGCTTCAAAGGTTAGCTTCTTGTTTTTGCCAAGCTTAGAGGGGAAGTGACTCAGATACCAGCCAAAACCTTTACTGTAATTTTCGGGGTTGTCAAAATAGTACGTTTCTCTAAACTTGTGAGTGACTAATATCTGAGGATGCTTAGTTAAATAGTGATAGAGTGATGTCGTTGCGGCGCGTTGGACTCCAATAAGTAAAAAATCTGGCGACGAATTAAAAATGGGGTATAGTGGATAGACGAGTTTTTTTATCGATTGTTTGATCGGTTTTATCATTGCACCACTGTTTTCCAAAAGAATTTGACTAGAGTATATAGCGGTTTCCCCCTGTATGAGGTGAAACAAAATGTAGAGGCGCCAGGCTTGCCCTTAGTATCAACTTAAGGTGAAAATTAATACTGGCAAGGTTTTAAGCTGTGTCTATCTACTCTTCGACATTTTCCCCCTCATCCCCTAACCCCTTCTCCCTCCGTGGATACTGCTGGCGAATTTAACATTTCGCCCTGGAATGACTGAAATACGTTAGAGCCGCTAACGATTTTATTGGCTTTGAGCGTTCTTTTGTAACATTCGCCAGCAAAGTCCTCCGTGGGGAGAAGGGGCACAGGATTCTATTGCTCCCCTCTCCCCTGCGTTGGGGGTGAGGGGTTGAGCTTAAGTTGACACCGATGAATGCTTGCCCCCATCAACCAATGTACTCCATCAGACCTACAATTGCCACAACTGGCTTCACCAGGTATAACGCTCACCGAGGAGTTCATACAGCTTCTGATTAAATGGAGTAAAATAACTCTTGAGAAATTCCAGTTTTTCCTCATCTTCGGGGGTTTTCTGAAATTCATACTTTCCCTTATTATGTTTTTTTTGCTGTAATTTTTGAAGCGTTTCCTGAGGAAACTCGTCAATCCCAAGAAAATTATATACACAATTGAGGACTGAACCCAAATCCTGACGAAACCAGTCCATATTCAACACTAGAATATTGTCTTTGTTAAAGTAGTTATAGTAATTTTCTAATTGATAGACATACTTGCCTCGACCTACATAATCATAGCGAAAAGGGTACTTGGTATGATCAAAGTCGGATTCAAATTCTTCTTCAATCGCCTCAGCAAAGGTTCTTTTATCGTAAAATCGTCTCAAATGGTCGTTATCAATATCCGAGAAGCTATGAAACATTTGCCATGCTGAATAGGCACGAGAAACAGGTTCCCTCAACACGGCTATCATTTTAAGAGTTCCCAAATGTTTTTTGATGCGTTCAGGAACAAATTCGTAGTAAAGATAGTTGGGTGAGGCATCGCAGGTTAGCTTGTTACCTTTCTTAAGTTTAGACGGGAAATTGCCCAAATACCAGCCAAAGCCTAGATTATAATGCTCTGGGCGATCAAAGTAACGAATTTCTTTCCAGCCAGTATTGCCAAAGATTTGGGGATGCTGGGTTAAGTAGTTATACAGGGAGGTTGTTCCGGCTTTCTGCGCTCCAATAATTAGGAAGTCTGGCCTGGACTTAATGATGGGATAAGTAACATCCTTAAGCAATCGTTTAATCATTTGATAATTTCAGATGTATGAGATTAATCCTATAACCTTGATTATTAAATTAGTATAGTATAAGATTAAGATAAAAGCAGAAAAAAATCCAATCTAATAGGTTCAAAGGAGCCTTTTCGGCTCCCGGCAATGTCCCCAGTAACTTTGAAAAATAGGAAAACAAAACGTCAAAAAGGTAGATCTGAATCAGTCTTTTCCCTTTGCCTTATTCTTTTTTGAATAGGCTCGTTTGAACAGAGGAATAAATCCTAAAGCTGTACCTGTACCTAGAAGAGTGAGAGGTTCGGGAACTGAAGGAATTACTGGGTTTCCAGAGGTAATCACCCGAAATGGCTCCAGCCCTGATTTAGACGATACATCGAATGTTAAAACATTGTTTTCAAAACTTATGACTTCATCCCTTGGGTCTATAGCACTTGCAAACACATATTCAGTATTGTCTAAACCTACAACATTGGTAGTGTGAGGCCAGTGGACTCTGAAGCCGCCGACCAGACCAAGGACTGTTGCGTCAAATGTGATTTGCCCCGACCAATCAAAACGGGGTTCGTCTCCACCTGGTGGGTTGAAATAAAAGAGGTAGCTACTGACAAGAGTACCTTTTGTGATTATGCTATTGGGGCGGTCTTTTTGCTCATTGAATCCATCCAAGACAGAGATATCCCTAGGAAGGAGAACTGATTGTTTCTCAATAATACCTAAAACATCTCTATTCGGATCTGGGTTAGGGCGGACAAAAATATTTCCGTTTTCATCTCTTGTCTCAAAAGTATTCCTAATGATAATACCTTCAGGAGGGGGTACAACAATTTTGAGTTCTAAAGGTGTCTGAGGTTGATTGATAAATCCTCCCTGAATTTTACTCCCAATAATTGCTGCATCTGACGGATTCGCGGCTAGAACAGTTACGCCAACAGCACTTGCCTGTAAACTCCTAGTGAGGATTGTCATTGTCCTTACGGGTTTCATTTTAAAGTCTTTTGCCTTATGTAAATTCTGATTTGGCAATTTGTAACCTTGAAAGCTCTCTAGTTTGTTCATTTCCTTATTTGTTGACTATTACTATGGTTATCGTGCCTCGCGGATACGGATAAATGATTGCCATAACCACTAGACTCTTAGGATATTGTGGCTAATGTTTCACGGCAAATTCCTCTATCTAGGGGAGGAACTTATGATCAATATTAACAGTTTAAACCAGATGGGATATAAAGCTTGTATAAAAGATGTATGAAGATTGTGTAAAGTTTAGTTAGTAAGTTAGGTTGTGGCTTGGAATCACAATCTACTAAGAGCAATTTTTGGCGATAATTCGAGGATATCGCTATTCATAACCAGAGTCTATAGCAATTCTAAATAGGATGCAACCAGTGAACGGCTTGAAATTTAGGTCAGGTATAGTAAGGATCTCATTTTTGGAAATTGCCACAACCTAAAATAGGATTGCTATATTTGAGTTTAATGAACTCTAGAAAAAGGCGTAAGGGTAAATATTAACACACTAAGGGTTCATATTAAGGTAAGTACCGCTATTTTAGTCTAAACTCCAGACAGCGATACAAGCAAACTTAATCAACAATTATTGATTGAAGAGCTACATCGCTGTTCAGCTTTAAATCTAATTCAAAAAATTTTCTATTCCTGGTAATTTTTTCGTCTGCCCAATCCCACCAATTAATACCAATTAACTGGTGAATTACTTTATCGTTAAATCTTTTTTTGATAACTTTTGCAGGATTGCCTGCTGCGATCGAATACGCAGGTATATCTTTAGTCACGATTGAACCTGCTCCAATTACTGCTCCATCTCCAATTTTTACACCTCCAAGGATAATAACATTATCAGCAATCCAGCAATTATTACCTATATTAACTTCACCTTTAAATGAAGAAAGATCTGGAAAATTATATCGATTTTGAAACTTATCATTCATGTTAACAAACCCAGTATAGTGATTTCTGGGTCTGATGCGTAGATTATTTCCTATTGCACAAAACTTGCCAATATAGCAAGGGGCTTCTATGGAACTAGCTATTAACGCAGGTCCATTTATATTAGTCCCTTTACCAATCATCGTAAAATTGCCAAGCTTCGATGCTGGATGAATATAAACATCGTTTTTACAATACTCTGGATACTTGAGTTTCATACATAGCTTAAGACTTATATTATCTAAAATAGATAAACTATTTCTGATAAACGTGGCAAGCTTAATTCTGATGGAAAACAATATTTTTTCAGAACCCATATTATTTTGTTCTACTGAATCTAATATATTGAATTGACATTGAGTGGATTACAAGTTCGGAGTATTCCCTTATCTTTTGGACTAAGGAATAATTTGAGAAGAGCCGAAACAAAAATAAAAAATAAAGTCGCTAACGGGTACTTACTATCTCAGGTTTTTGATCCATCAAAAACTACCTCACTCCTTCCCAGAGGTAAAGGTTTTCCCTGCAACCGTTCCGGAATTGGCGCTCCCATCAACTCCAGAATCGTTGGTCCGAGATCCATGACATGACCTTCTGATAAACTCGACCCAGCCTCAATACCTGAACCCAACGCCATAATAAACCCTTCCGGACGATGACTGCCTCCCCGATAAGGCGGTAGAGGACCAAACCGCCCATAATCAGGACTATCCATCACATCCGTAGGATACTCTTCCTGCCATACCACAATTAAATCAGCATCGGGTAACTTTGGATCGCGCTCATTGGGATCATTTCGTGTCCGCACAATGCGCTTAACCATCGGTATCCCCTTGCGAGCATCTTTAAGCGCATAAAGCTTCTCACACAGCTCATCACACAGAGCATGATACTCCGACGGCGGCACAATCCCTTGCGGTTCTCGTCCCTGAAGGTTAATCCGGATATACCCTTCCGCAAAACTAGGCAGAGCAAATGCCTTCATCGAAGACCATAACGGTTTATACCATTGAGCTGGATTCCAAGGAACCACCCGTTCCCCTTGTCGTACCAGTTGGAAGGGTGAGATTAAATCTCCCGCCTCAGTCTTATCCAGAAATGGTTCAATTAACTTAAATAGTTGAGAAGGGGTTTGCCGTCTGAGAAAATGGCGCAGGGGATTCGGGTCATACTTAGTTCCCCAGACATGACGCTCCCACCAATTCCATTTCATCTTGGTAATCAACGGTGGTACAGGATCTGCCACTTCGCCATACCCCAATGCCCATTTCCCCGGAAAATTAAAGCGATACAGAAACTCAGCCAGAAAGATAAAGCTGGGTAAATCAATCGTCGCAGTGCCCGTACCATGAGCAGAAAACAGAACAATATAAGCATCATCAGGCGCCTTGGTCAAAATCTCCCCGATCGCCCGATCCATTTCCTGATACACTGCCAGCAGTGGGTCATGGGAGACACGGGATCTTAGAGATTCATACAACGGATGATCCGCTTGACTCAAGTGCCAAAACAGATGACCCCCAGAATGCGGGTCATTGAATACCGTCAAAAATAAATCCCAGTTTTCCCGTTCTAGCAAATCCTGGCAAATCGCCGATCGCCGTTCAATGCCAGTCTTTAATCGTTCCTCAACCTGAAACGCTTGTTTTAAGTCCAGACATACAGCATAGTCATTATGTAATGCTGGACTCGCACCGTGCTTATCTACCAGTTCTTGGTAAAGGGATTCCGGAAGCGAACCCGTCTCCACTTGGGGCGAATGCGCTCCCCAAGCCGCCACCTGTACCCCATTAATCTGATCCGTCAGCCGAACTTGAGGCACATCAAATGCCGCAACTCGATACTCCTCACCCAAGGCGTAAAAAGCGGGATACTCTTTAAAATCATACGCCGCACGGGTTTCAAAGTTGTATGTCCCTTCCCGCAACCCCATGTGCGCCCAAAACCCGGTTTTCTGGGGTGGATTCCCTGTGGCAAAGGTCGTCCAAGCCGTTTCCACATTCGAGTCCCGGAAATTTTCCAGACGCCCATAGATTCCTTGTTGCCGCAGACGGCTAATATTTTCCAGATACCCTTGCGCCATCCACTTTTCCAGTAGGGAGGGTTCAGCCGCATCTAGCCCGATGGCGATAACCGGATTTTTGCCCTCTACCATACAATCAGCCTCGGTTTAGTTTGTCGTACTTTGTTTTAATTTAGCAGAAAATACGGGTTCAGTAAATATACGATTGAGATCAAGTCTGGCTAGACAATGCGTCTATCGTCGGTTTTTCACGGCGTCTGTTGGCGACAGACAAAGTGAAGATGGAGAGGACAGAATCGCTTCCTCTTTTCCGCTTCTATCCTTTAGGCAACTATCTCAGTAATTATCTGATACATCCGTTCTCCCCATTTATCCCAATTCAAACGCTGATCATATTCTCGGCGAGACGAGTGAACTAATTGCTGATATGTACTGGGGTCTGAGATAGTCTGGGCGATTAAATCAGCATACTCTTCCCCTGACGCCGATCGCGATAACATATAGCCGTTGTTACCATTCTTAACAATCGTCGGTATGCCGCCCACTTCAGTCGTCAGTACAGGCAAACCAAAGGCGTTAGCCTCACAAATCACAATTGGTGAACATTCCGCACGAGTTGGGAAAATGAAAAAATGCGAGTCTAAAAATAGCTGATTGAGTTGCTGACGCTGCTGGGGTACATTTTTATTCAAATAGGGAATCACCGTCAGCTTTTCATGTTGAATCGGGGGTATAGTCCCCACCACAACTAACTCCGCATCGACTCCCATTCCCAGTAAAGCTACTAGCGTGTCAAAGGCAATTGTCCCCCCTTTTCTTTGCCAATCTTTGCCCACGAATAGAAGACGACAAGGTGAAGATAATTTTTCCCCGATAACATCCTCAGCCAATGGCGGATCGTCTAAATTCGCGCCAAAGGGAACAACTTCGACGTTTTCAGCATCCGCTTGATAATCATCAATCGCTGAATTGGCTGCCCATTCCGAAGAATAGATGACTTTTTTAGATTTCAATATAGCTGCTTTTTCTTGATTGTCTTTCCAGTTTATTTCTTCAGCGTCCAAAGCCAAAGGGTAATATTTTTTATATAAACGAAATGTCACGTCTGACAAATAAATTATCGGTTTATTGCTATAAAAAAAACTTAACTCTTCTGAAGCCACAGGCGCGACAATAACATCGCAGGGTGTCTTAAGAAGTTGTTTTTGTACCTGATAAGCAAATTTTGTATACTCAACGATATAATCTTGAGAGCCTAGTTTTAAAGAAGTCTTTTGGGGATAAAAGTAATGCCTGAGCTTGCGCCAAGGTGAAGGCATCTCGGCATTGCCCAGATTAAAAACTTGCAACGGTTGACTGATTAAGGATTGATGCATTGAATAAAGCGTTCCGGAAAACGCATTCCTATCTAGGTAATTTTGACGCGATAAAAATCCAACTCGCGGTTTTGGCATGGCAAGCGTACCTCAGTGTTATTGGCTCAAGGGTTAATCCAGTGATATTTTCGCACAGCTTTAAGAAAACTAAAAATTCCGGTGTCAGGTTCAGTTGACACGGATGACAGAGGTCAAAGTGCGCTCACCGATATGTGCCCAAGTTTTAGTCAGTGATGCGAGTGCTTATGGCGAAGACAGCGCAACTACGAACCTAGATTCACCATCCCAAAAAATACAAAGCTTAAATTTCTTCCTGGCTTCCCTGATCCTTGAGAGTCCCAACCAAGTGTTTCTTTTGATGCAAAGAACGCCTTGGTATCGATGAGCGAATACTTCTGCTGTTTCTAGTCTCGACCTCATTCAGCATCAACCCTGCTAGACCCCCATGAACTACCGTATACACTGGATTCGGCTGAGCATTCAAAAGACCATCCATCACGTACAGTGTTAAGACCACAGCTAGCACAGCTGACGGTGCGACTTTAGGGTTAGACCAGGAATGAGCCGGATAACGCAGACAAAAACAGGCAGGGGGAAGTAACCGAGCTGCCATGATACTGATGAGTCCAATAGAACCATTGGTACCAAAGGTGATAATCCAGAAACTATCTGTAATCGAGACATCCACCAGCTCACCTGCCCAGTTATAGTCATAGACACGACTTCTTCCCCATCCCCCCCAACCAAAAATCGGTCGCTGTCTGGCTTTATCCCCAAGCAACTCCTCGTTATCTAGTCTAAACTCCAATGATTCAGCTCGCTCTTGGGTTGTAACATCGGCTAAAAAGGAAACCAGTTGGTTCTTCATATCCCCCGTAAAGTTCCCCGTTGCTCCCAAAAAAAGGTAAGAAGAGATACTCACAACCAGCAATAATAACGGAAAGGTTGTGCGAAACCAGCGAGTGAGGAACAAAATGGCAACCCCAAAGAACAAATAAATGTAAGCACCTGTAGATTTAACTAAGACAAAGGTGATCAGTAACACCGCCACCAGCCAACTCATTGGGATACCCCAGAGTTTTTTAAGTAACCCACTTCGCCACAGCCAAATCCCAATCAGTGTCGCTGCCATCATCCACATCCCCAAGGTTAAGCCGTGTCTCATGAAGACTATGGGTCTATATCCACCGTAGCGGATTGTCATCAGAAAATTGGTGGGGGCAAAACCGTAAACCATGGCATGTAGTTGGGGACTCATGCGAATTTCATACAAGCATAGAGGCACATAAATCAATCCACCCAAGAAGATGCCAATTGCCAACTTCTGCAAACCAGCCCAATTATTCAGATATATCCGACCAATAAAATAAGGTATTCCCCACTGTACAATTTGACCAAACGAGGCTGAGAGTCCATCGTAAAGACCCAGATTATTACTGAGGGATGAGGCTAATGGGGAAAAACACCAAATCAACATGGGTACATCCAACCAGCCGAATTTAAAGCTCTGGAAGCGTCCCACATCGTATATTAACGTTGCCAGCAAGATGCCATAGCACGTTGCCGACATTTTGGTATAGTCAGGTAAACCGGGAAGGGGATAACTGGCTTGGGGAAGGAATTGCCATGCCAAAATGAAGCTGATCACAACTGCCCACTGGGCAGGGAATCGCTTAAATAAGTAGAGGACGGCTGGAATCCAGCCAAACATAACTAGGGGAACTAGAGGACTCATCAGGTTTGGGTATATTCCCTAAATTACGGCTTTTTACTGAGCGCATTCTTGACATCAATTAAAATTGGCGGCAGCAATTTCTTGAAGATTGTTTGTGCTGTTGTTTGAGTTTGCTTCTTCTTTAATTGTTCGGCGACATCAGCCTGAAATTGGGTGGTATGAGAATCAGAAATCTCTTCTGCTGGGCGTCCATTACTGTAGTAATAAAGGGCTAGGGATTTGCGCGTCCGGTCTTCTGGGCAATTCAACGGATGAGGATGTCCATGATAGGAAAAGTCCGTGGTGTTAAAAATAACACAGCGATTAAATAGGGGCAGAATCTGTTTTTCACAACGAGTCGCATCCCGGTTCCAAAGTTCTAGATGACCACCGTACTCGTCTTGCCAGTCTTTATTCAGATATAATAAAAGATTTAATCGCCGATCCAGGTTCAGTCGGGTATGACGATTAAAATCAACGTGAACCTTGAGATATCCCCCTGTTTCAATTTGATGAAGACCACCGCCGACAAAATGAGGGTCAGGGATGATCCCGGCAATCCCGGTCAGCTTCTCTAAAAAACTAATAAACGTAGAAGAATTCAATTGATAGAGAAGAATACGAGTCATCTCCCCCATTTGTAATTCCGTTTTTGAGGCTAGTTTTTTAGACCCTGCTCCATCAAACCTTTGCCAATCAATTTTCTTCGGATCAGGAAATTCACTCAATATACTATTGAGGACAGATTCTGGTAAAAAGTCATCGATAACAATGTGAGGAAAGGGTTGAGCTTGCTGATAGGTATCCTGATACTTAGTTGCTAACTCATCTAAATAGTCTGGATCAAAACAAAACTTTAAGGGGATATCCCGATGATTTTTCGGTGGATGGTTTTCGGTTTGTGTCATAATAAAGTCTCTTTTGTTTGTCAGCTAAAATAGGTGTTGATTGCTCTACTGAAGCCATTGGCTCAGGTCTTTATGAATCAGATCCTGAAGTTTGAGAATATCGGGTGTATAACTCTGGGTTAACTCCCAGCGTAATTTTGGGTCAAGTTGAGGCTTAAAGCTATTTTTAGCTGTAATCGCTTGCCATAGCTTTTTCCTAACGCCAGCCGGGATTATCCGCTTTGCTAGCAGTTTAGCTGGGTTTTGCTGGTTCGTCAATTCATGAATAAGCGGATTTTTCGCAAAAAAGCGTTCATTGTGCTTAGTTTTGACATCCGGTTGGAAATCCGGATCGACTCCTAGATAACTATACATATCTCGAATTATATCGAGAGGGTTAGCCTTTAAGTCATCAAATAAGTAGGTACGGACTTGTGACTCTCCAAATAAAGCCTGAAAACGTTTGATCTGTTCGGCGTAAAACCCTTGTTGTTTATAATGCCAACTGGGTCCCCAATTAGATTGTATCCGCTCACGTTCCTGAATCAGGGCATCGGAGAAACTCAGTGGCTCGTGACCCAGCCATTTGGTATGAAGATAATGGGAAAAAGCTCGCTCCGCTGGTTGCCTGAGAATTACGATCAGTTTGACTTTGGGGAAACGTTTGTAGATTCTCAGAGGAACCTCTTTATTATAAAGATAACTCGGTGTAGCTTCTCCCACAGCTATCTCATCTTTCGCGGACTCGAACAAAGCTCTATAGTCCCCAAATGTTTTGATAGACTTTTCGTATATTATCTGATCGTGGGGGTGAGAAAAACGCCTTGTTTCTCCATCCCACTGAAAAAACTTGGTTTCTTTGATGGGACTCATGTAAACTTGTGGATGCTGTTTTAAATAGTTATATACTGAAGTCGTACCCGCCTTGACTGCACCAATTACCATAAAGTTAATTAATTCCATGGTTTATAATCACAATTTATCAATATTTCTATTACCTAATGAGTTATACCATTTAGCTGTAAACTTTTTACCTTGACCAATGGGATAAGTCACGGTTGATAAACTCAGCTAATCTCTGATTTTGATCTCTAAACCGTTCCAAAAGCATCTGACGAGTTTCTGGAAGCATCGGCGGTGGCAGATAAGACTGTTTTTTGCCCCACTCGCCATAATAGGGTAATCCCTTTAAAACCTGATAAGCTGCATCGCGCATCCCTTGGGGGAATAATGCTGCAGTACGCTTAACCCCAGGAATTGCCTTGAGAGGAGCCGTCAGTTTTGACCGAACAAATCCTTCAGCCGCTTCCCGTGCTTGGTTTGCCACAACTGGAGTGTCCTGAATTAAATCTATGCTGTTGTCAACACCAATAAAGCAACAAACCTTATCGAGAATATCTCTTGGATTCTGAATTAAATCCTCCATTAATAGTAAAAGTAACGAGTCTCTGGTAAAATAATTAAGATACAGTTCAATATGCTGCATATAGTCGCCGCTTTCTACCAAATAGGAACGTTCTTTAATTGCAGATTCAAAGGTTGTACGAGGTTTTTGCTCACGGCATTTGATTTCATGGACATGGTGTGAATAAGCTCGATCCACTGGATGCCGCATGATATAAATTAACTTTACATCTGGGAGCGCCTGAGCGATTCGTTCAGCAGCGTGAGGAAATTTTGGCAACCTGGTGTAGGTTGTTGAAGCCTCGCCGCCCAGTTGGTGGGATTCAGCTTGATCAAAGAGTGAACCGTACCACGTCATTCCGTGCTCATAGATAGCATCAATCGCAAAGAAATCGGGTTCTTTGGGGATACTCATATAAACTTGTGGATGCCGAACTAAGTATCTATAGAGTGTTGTCGTTCCCGACTTTGCCGCTCCAATAATCAGAAAGCTGGGTTTTGTCATGGCATAGATTTTTTGGATATTTCCTTTATTATCGATTAATCGTCCTTCAATTGTCCACCTGGGAAAAGTCACCCCGTTTATGTCGTTCTATCGCTTTGTATAGTGCCGCCTCGAACAATTCAGTTGCTTCATCCCAAGTATAGTTGCTCGCCTTGGCATAAGCCGCATCGGACATGGCTTGCCATTCTGCATCAGAGAGACTACAGACTTTCACAATTGCCCCCGCCATATCTTCGGGATCTTCTGGTTGAACCAGTATCCCAGCACAATCACTGAGTAGTTCTGGCGCTGCACCCGCCGGAGTGCCGATAACGGGTGTGCGACAAGCCATGGCTTCTAAAATTGGCAGACCAAACCCTTCTGAACGACTACCGAACAGCCAAGCATCGCACCGACCATACATATCTTTTAGGGTATGTTGTAACGGTTGATGGACATACTCGCTACCGAGGGGTAAGGGGAACTCGGACGATGGTACGGAATGACCAAAAGCAACCAGGCGCAGATTGGGGATTTTTTGGGCAGCTAAGGAGAATGCCTTTAGACTGATATCGCATCCTTTCCAATAAACCGGAGAGTACACCATACCAACCGTTGGAATAGGCTGTTTACCACGAGGGGGTGTAGAAAACTGTTGTGTATCGACACTATTGGGGACTAAGGAGATATTCCCATCGCCATACTGAGTTTTCATTAGTTCAACCAACCACTTCGAGATGGCGATTTTATGCATAGGGAGTGAATAGGTGGCGTCCACTCTCCCCTTAGGCAAGTAATCAAATACCTCGTGATGTTGAATAAAGTAGACTTTTACGCCTTTGGCTGTAGATAGAGTCGCTATCCACTCAGCCGTTTCCCACCAAGTTGCTACGATTACATCAGCATCAGGCACATCTGACTCTGTAACTGGACCTAGGTGATCAAGTACCACATGAGGGACATCCAACTGATCGAAATATGATAACTGACGCTTTGGCACAGATATCCAGTCCTCACCTTTGAGAAGAGATTTCACCCGCCTCAATAAACTGGGTTGAGCTTTAGCGGTAGAGACAACCAACACCTCATGACCCCGCCTTTTCAACTGATCAGCGTAGATGGCAATGACGCGCATTCCACCTGCCAGACTAAAATAATCCGCAGTAACGAATGTAATTTTCATACATATACAAACCCACGTTTTTAAATGTTTTTACAGAAAATTACTACAGCTAAGACTCCAGCCAAGGGGACAAATCTCGATGAATTAAGTCTTGCAGTTTGATTATATCATCCCGATAGTCTTCAATCAGTTGTTTTCGTAGCTCTGGCGAAAGTTTCGGCTTGATCATATTTTTGGCTTGGAGATTAGTTTTAAGGCGATCACGCATACGTTTAGGAACGAAAGGCTTCAAAATCGTTTTCATGGGATTGGCTTGGGTGATCAACTTATGGAATCTCTTATTTTTGGGAATTTTGGATACATTAGATTTATTCTGAAGATTAGGGATAAATGAATCATCCACATTCAAAAAACTAAATATATCTTGTACTAAATTTAGGGGGTTTTCTTGCAAGTCTTCGTATAGATAAACTCGGATTTTATCTCCAGGAAACGCTGCAAAGAAACGTTGAAGTTGAACATAATAAAATCCCCTATGTTTATAGTGGAAAAGAGGACTCCAATTATTTTGTATCCGCCATTCCTCTTCTTCAAGCACCTGCAAGAAAGTAGAATTATAGGGTTCAAGTTCGCGCTGAACCCAATTGATAAAGTGCGAATAGGCTCTATCTACGGGGTGGCGAAGTATGGCAATTAATTTGGCTTCAGGTATATAATATTTGATACGTTCAACAGCTTTCGGGATATAGATGTATAATGGACTTGCCTCTCCTATCGCTTTTTCTTGAGAAACCTCTGTAAAGAGCTGACGATAGGTGTCAATGTCCCTGATTCCCTCAATCCGAGTTAGACCCCCTGATCCACGCCATTCAAACGTCTGGTTTTCCTGGTATCCAGGATACAGCTTTTCCCCTTCCAGGACAAAAAACTTGGGTTCTTTGACAGGACTCATGTAAATTTGTGGATGTTGTTTTAAATAATTAAAGAGCGAAGTCGTTCCAGATTTCATTGCGCCTATAATCAAAAAGTTAGGCATCGTCATAAGGTAGACCTCAATAGGTGATGTTGGTTGAAATTTTTGAAATTATAAATAAAATCCCCTTTTAGTTAACCGAATTAAAACCTCAACTAATCATTACGATATCTATAAGGTTTTTTGTATTACTTAGACCAATGAGATAAGTCTCGATTCAGAAACTCAGCTAGTCTTTGATTCGGTTGGCAAAATTTTTCCAATAACATCTGGCGCGTTTCTGGACGCATTGGTTGGGGTAAGTATTGTTTTTCGACCTGAGCATTATAATATGGCAATCTCTTGAGTAAATGATAAACTTGATCGCGTGTTCCTTGCGGTAACAACTTAGCAGTACGATAAATTCCTGGAATTTTCTTCAGGGGAGCCGTAATTCGTGACCGTAGGAACCAATTAGTATGGGTACGGGTTTGGTTGGCGGCAATGGGGTTATCCCTGATCACATCAAATTCATCATCAATTTCCAGGAATTTAAAGACTCTTTTTATTGAATCTGCTGGACTTTGAATTAAATCCTCCATGAGTAAAAATAGAAACGCTTCTCTAGGAAAGAATTGAAGATACTGTTCAATCTGCTGTATATAGTCACTGCCATCTAAATAAAGTCCAGGGCATTTAGGCAGGTGAGAATCAACAATCTTGGGATCAGGAACAGGGGGAGGCACAACTTGCATGACATCTGGCATGACATCTGGATTAATACTTTCTTCAAATGTTTTGATGATTTTTAATTGCCGCCGAGTATTTTGAGCATTTTTGATCAGTTGTACGTAGTAGGAATAGGCTCGATCTACGGGATGCCGCATCACATAGATCAACTTGACATGGGGTAACCATCGAGCAATCCTTGCCGCCGTTTCAGGGAAGTGGGGCCACAGAGTATAAATTGTTGATGCCTCGCCGCAGATTTGGTGGGGTTCAGCTTGGCTAAACAGGGAAGCATACCACTCAATTCCTTTAGCATAGCGATCATCTCTTGCAAAGAATTCAGGTTCTTTAGGAGTACTCATGTAAACCTGTGGATGCCGACATAAGTATTGGTACAGAGTTGTCGTTCCCGATTTAGCAGCACCAATAATGAGGAAATAGGGTAGTTTCATTAAGCAAACCCCTTTATTAGGCTTAGAGATTAACAACCTTTGAGCGAACTGTCTGACTTGGAAAAATTGCCATTTGATTTATCAGTTGGAACGTGTGATTCAGAATCTAATTTCATTAATGTTTCTTTAGCTCCCAAGTATCAATAAGTTTGACTAAATATTTATTCAAAAGCATAATTTGGATCAACCTATTTTTCCTTCCATTTATAAAATATTCTCTCTACCCCAGTTACAACCTTGCCATCAAATCGCACGAGACTCAGCCTTTTCAGGTTCCCAAAACCACTTCCTGATAACTCCCCGACTTAACCACTCTTCCCTTCTCCAACATATAGATGCGATCGCAGTTCTCAACGGTAGACAGTCGATGAGCAATAACAATTAGGGTTTTCGTCCCCGCCAGAGCATTAATCGCCGATGTTACCCGACTCTCTGTCTCATTATCCAATGCTGCCGTTGCTTCGTCCAGTACCAAAATTTCCCGTTCATGATAAATCGCCCTAGCAATCCCAATCCGTTGGCGTTGTCCCCCCGATAAACGCACCCCCCGTTCACCAACCCCCGTCTTTATCCCATCGGGTAACTGCTCAATCAATTCCTCAAGCTGCGCGGCTTGAATTGCCTTATACAACCGTCCCTGATCAATCTGGTTATCCGGAACACCAAAAGCAATATTCCGTTCGATTGTATCATCAGTCAGAAAAATAGACTGGGGAATATACCCAACCAGATTTTGCCAAGAGCGCAGATTCTCATAGATCGATACACCATCGACTTGAATATCTCCACTCTCTAGCTCCAAAAGTCCTAATATCACATCCACTAACGTCGTCTTTCCCGCTCCTGATTTACCAATTAAGGCAATCGATTCCCCTTTCTTAATCTTAAAAGAAATCTGGTCAAGCGAGAGTTCTGAAGCCGCCGGATAACGATAGGTTACATCAATCAGCTCGATTTGATTCGTAAAACTCAACAGGCTCCTATCTTTATTTTCCCGCTTAACTGGCTCTTTCGCTGTTGAACCGTTTAAACTCTCTAAACGATTGTGGACTTCTCGTTTCTCTATCTCCTTAAGATCCAAATAGAGCATATCCAGCGCATGGCTAGACGTTCGCATTTTCGCCATTGCACTAATAAACTGACTGGATGCTGGAATTAATCGCACTGCAGCCACAGCAAAAACTCCCATCACAGCGGTCAAATCTTGCCCACTCTCCGTAAAGAAAATATTGAACAAAGAAACAAAGAGGACGACAAATACAATTAAACAGGTTTTAATAAAAATGTTCGGTAATATATTTGAGGCTTGAGATAAAGTAGCCGCCCTAGCATATTTGCGAACTTGCTCATCCATTTTATTCTCGAAATAGGATTCACAGCCAATTACCCGAGTCTCTTTCAATCCACCTAAACCGTGATTGACCGTGCGAATCATTTCTCGCTGAGTTTCCGATTGGGTTCTTCCCCACTGTTTAAATCGATATCCAAATTTATTAAACAACAGAACGGTCGGTACTAAAATTACCAGAATCATCACCAACAGCAGGGGACTGCTATAAGCCATTAACCCCATTAAAACTCCGATAACAATACCGTTCGTTGCAAAAAGGAGTAAGGATAATAAACATGCATTAGTAAACACATTTGTTTCTGTAATAATATTTTTTATGATGCTCGCTGTATTTTGTTTTAAATAAAATGTATAAGGTGCTGTCAAATAAGCTTTAAGTAATCGGGCTATCAGTCGGCTCTTTTGCTGATGAGTGTATCGGTAGATATACGTTTGAGCAAGAAAATATAACAGCGCTTGAACACAAAAAATTGCAATAATAACAAATCCGACGATAGGAATGAATTGCTGAGGTGATTCAAATCCTGACTTTCGATAAACCCAGTCCAATACAGCAATACTTTTAATCGATTCTGGGTTAGACGCTAAGCTGATGAATGGTCCAACTAAGCCAATACCAAAGGCTTCAAGAATTGAGGTGAAGATAAATACCAATAAGAGGAAGATCAGACTTTTCCGGCTGCCCGTGAGAACGTATAAAACTTTGGAAAGATAGTCAATCATCTGGATAAATATTTTTTAGATTAGAGCCTATTTACATGAATTGCCCGGGATTGGGAAGGGCGCACGTCTGTGCGCCCCTACGGATGACCTTTTTTGATAAACGGGATTTTCTTTGATCGGCAATACACATAGAATGCTGAAGGTGGGTTGGGTTATGACCACACTGTTAGCTTTATGGTGGAAGGCTGTAGCTAAATTCACTGACAGTCGGGTAGGGTAGCCAATTTATCCTATACTCTCCTAATTTTAGAGGATAAATAGCTCAACTGTTAACCTTGTCGGGGAAACACTTTTTGTCACAGAGGGTTGAGGAGAGGGCGACCCGAACCCATTCAGTAGCTGGAGTTGTTAATTAGTGCAAGCGGGTCGCCCCTACCTTACTTTTCACAGTATGTGGTGCAACGAAGGGAGGTAAGTTTTGACCCTTCGCTTCCCTCGATGACATGACGCCTCTCGTGTGTAGGGGCGGGTTTCACGACTATCTTTTCGGTTCCATCCAGATGTGACTAAACCCGCCCCGAATCAGGGTTCTAGACTTTGTGAAAAGTCAGGTCGCCCCTACAGGTTCACCCCAGTTTTTGGGCGACTAAGGTTATCAAACCAATTCGATTTGCGAGTCATCGCCAATCATAAACCGCAACGCCTTCGGACGCCGTGGTGCTACACTCAACTGCGCCCGCTGTCCAATCACACTATCCACGATCCGCTGCTGTACCCCAATCACCTTCGCCCCCTCTAAAATAACACTATGCTCTAAATCGGTATCAACCAGCGTAACCTGGTCAGCTACACTACTATAAGGACCAATAAAACAATTTTCCAGATGACAATTGCTGCCAATGGTCACGGGTCCCCGAATCGTAGAGTTGACGACCTTTGAACCCGAACCTATCTTGACCCGCCCAATCACTTGGCTATTTTGATCAACCTCACCCTGAACAGCGGTTTCTAACAGGGTATCCAAAATAACCCGATTGGCTTCTAATAGGTCATCTTTTTTCCCAGTATCCAGCCACCAGCCCTGTAACTGAAAGGACTCCACTTTTTTCGGTTGGTCAATCAGATATTGAATCGCATCGGTAATTTCCAGTTCCCCTCTAGCCGAGGGTTGAATATTCGCGATCGCATGGTGAACTGTGTTAGAAAATAGATAAATCCCCACCAGTGCCAGATTCGAGGGTGGAACCTTGGGCTTTTCCAGCAACTGCAAGACTCGCCCCTCTTCATCCACCTTAGCCACCCCAAACGCGGTTGGGTTAGGGACGGTACACAGCAGGATTAAGGCATCTAGCTGTCGTTCGTGAAAGCGTTCGACAAATAGACTCAAGTCACTTTGCACCAGGTTATCACCCAGATACATTAAAAAGGGCGAATCACCTAGAAACGGCTGAGCAATCTTAACCGCATGTGCCAACCCTGCCGGCTGATCTTGCCGGATATAAGTAATCTTAGCCCCAAAGCGATCGCCTGCTCCGGTTTTGCTCTTAACTTCTTCTCCGGTTTCTGGACTAATAATAATTCCGATATCGGTAATCCCTGCTGCGACAATTGCCTCAATCCCGTACCATAAAATTGGTTTATTGGCAACGGGAACGAGTTGTTTTGCCCCTGTATAAGTTAGGGGTCGTAGGCGCGTCCCTTTACCGCCGGAAAGAATCAGTGCTTTCATTATGAGTTGCTGAGATTGGCTGGAGTATAGCTGGGAACTAAATCATTCCCCGACACCCGCCAAGAACTCAAGTTCTTGGCTTATAGCTTAAGTCGTCTCAAGACGACTATACTTTTTATCCAGTCAGCTTTAGCTGACTTTAGCTTTTGGTTCCTTGGGTTTAAACCCAAGGCTGTTTAATGCTTCTGATCATAAAGTTGTTTCAGCATTCGCCGCAACCCGGTGCGCCAATGGGAAGGATGATTCCCTAATACAGCCGATATCTTCTGAGTAGAGAGAACGGAATAAGCTGGACGCGCTGCTGGTGTCGGATATTCAGCCGTGGTAATTGGCACAACCTGCTTTACCTGCAACGGGAAGCCAATTTGTAGAGCTTCCTCAAATATAGCCACAGCAAAATCATACCAACTAATCGCGCCGCTATTGGTAAAGTGATAGATACCCGTCAGAGTATCTGATTTGAGAGATTGAGCCAACTGCGCGATCGCACTTGCCAAGTCTCTCGTCCACGTTGGTGTTCCCACTTGATCCACCACTACTCGCAGCTGATCCTGTTCCGCCCCTAGTCTGAGCATGGTTTTGACAAAATTGCCTTTCCCTTGCGCCCCATAAACCCAAGCGGTTCTGAGAATCAGGGCGCGATCGCACTGTTTTAGCACGCCCTCTTCTCCCAATAACTTTGATTGACCATAGGCATTGACCGGATTTGGAATCTCGTCTTCAGTATAAGGTGTATTTTTTTTACCGTCGAAGATATAATCGGTGGAAACGTGAATTAACGCCGCCCCCAACTGCTGCGCGGCTTCTGCCATAATAGTAGGAGCTTTACCATTAATGGCATTTGCCAGTTCAGTTTCGGTTTCCGCTTTATCCACGGCGGTATAAGCAGCGGCATTAACAATCAGATCGGGTTTAAATTCACCAATAACCTGGCGAATTTCATCCAGTTGAGTTAAATCTAACTTGTGACGGTCAACTCCCATCACCTCTCCCAGGGGGGCTAGGGTTTGTTGCAGTTCACTCCCCAGTTGTCCAGCCGTACCTGTGAGTAAAATTCGCGTCATGGATAAACTTCCGCCGTTTTCAAGGGTTGTCCGGCTTGGTCTTTTGCCGATAGGATAGGCTCTGTGGTCAAATTCCAATCAATGCCTAATTCGGGATCATTCCACAGCAATGTCCGTTCATGCTGCGGTGCATAATAATCCGTAGTTTTATATAAAACCTCAGCCACCTCGGAAACCACCAAAAAGCCGTGGGCAAATCCTGGCGGAACCCAAACCTGATGCTTATTTTCCGTACTCAATAGACAGCTTACCCATTGCCCAAACGTGGGAGAACTTTGGCGAATATCCACCGCCACATCTAATACTGTCCCCACGATAGCCCGTACCAATTTCCCCTGAGGTTGCTGAATTTGATAATGTAGCCCCCGGAGAACGTTTTTGACGGAACGGGAATGATTATCTTGGACAAAGGTAGCGCCGATATTCGCTTTCTCTGTAAACGCTTTCTGGTTGTAGCTTTCCAAGAAAAAACCACGCTCATCCCCAAAGACGCGAGGTTCTATAATGACAACATCTGGAATTTTAGTCGAAATAATTTTCATTTAGCCTTCTGGAGCTATATATCTTTGCCGAAAAGGAGTCGTGCCGGAATTGGTATCACACCTCTAGAATAGAAGTTAACTGAGTCAATTGAAAAGCTACTGAAGTTAAGAAGTATGACCCGCATTGGGGTAGTCACCATTGGCAGAAATGAAGGGGAACGACTAATTCGCTGTCTCAAATCCGCGATCGCACTCCTTCCCCAAGATACACCCATTATATACGTGGACTCTGGTTCCACCGATGGCAGCGTAGAAGCGGCTAAATCCCTGGGTGTTCAGGTGATCAACCTGGATATGTCACTCCCGTTTACCATGGCGCGGGGACGCAACACGGGATTTAGATACCTCATCGAACAGTTCCCCGATATCCAATATGTCCAGTTTATCGACGGCGACTGCGAACTCATCCCCGGCTGGATTGAACAAGCCATCGAAACCCTAGATAATGATGATAAATTAGCGATCGCCTGTGGACGACGGCGGGAACGATTCCCGGATGCCTCAATCTATAATCGCCTCGCTGATATGGAATGGAACACCCCTGTGGGTGAAGCCAAAGCCTGTGGTGGGGATGCCTTAATCCGCATTGATGCCATTCGAGAGGTGAACGGCTACAACGAAACCCTCATCGGCGGGGAAGAACCAGAAATGTGTATCCGCCTGCGTCAACGGGGCTGGAAAATTGTCCGCATTGATGCCGATATGACGTATCATGATGCGGCAATGCTCAAGTTTAGTCAATGGTGGAAACGCTCTATCAGAGGCGGTTGGGCAATGGCAGAAGGTGCGGCGATGCACGGCAAACCCCCTGAACGGTATATGATTCGGGAAAATTTGAGCGGTTGGTTGTGGGGATTTGTTCTACCTGTGACGGCTCTAAGTTTGGCTTGGGTTACATCGGGTCTGAGTCTATTATTATTTTTGGGATACCCGGTTTTGATGTGGCGAGTGTATCGGTATCGCTGCAGTTATGGTGATTTGCCGTCCCACGCCGGATTGTATGCTCTGTTTTGTGTATTATACAAGTTGCCACAAGTCATTGGGCAGATGAAATACTGGCTGAGCCGATGGCGGGGTCAGCAGGCAACACTGATTGAATATAAAACATCGGTATAATATCCTCCTGTTTCCTTTAAAAGGGGAAAGTTAGGGTTGATATGCTCTCTCTCAGATAGTCTGGGGGTGAGTGACGTTTATAGGCTAAAGCCCTACGAACACAAACCTACTGAAATAACTCGGCTAATTTTGACGCTTCTTTCGTTGCGTCATGCTGTTTCGCTACTCGTTCCGCCCCCGCCTTACCCATCTGTTCCAGCTTGTCTACCGGAAGCTGTAAGACAGTACGCATTACCTCCGTCAAAGCGGTAACTGATCCGGCGGGTACTAACCAACCACACACTCCGGGTTCAACCAGTTCGGGTATGCCTGCTACATAAGTGCTAATCACGGGACGAGAAAGAGCCAACGCCTCCATAATTACCACAGGCAAGCCTTCGGCAAAACTAGGGAGTACCACCGCCCGCGCTGCTAAAATCTGCTTCTGCACCTGATCATTACTCAGCCATCCGGTAATCTCAACCTTATCTTCTAACCCTAGCTGTGTGATCCTGTTTTCAATTTCAGGTCGTAGTTCCCCATCCCCAACCAGTACAATTTTAAAGGACAAGCCCTCTGCCGCTAACAAACCGGCTGCTTCTATTAACAGTAGATGTCCCTTCTGTTCGCTTAACCGCCCAATGCACACTAAATGCGGACAGTCTGGTACAGGGATAGGAGACTGACGCAAAAACTTTTCATCCACCCCACAATGAACGATATGAATTTTCGACCATTGTTCTGAAGGACACCAGCGATACAGTTGACTTTTGCCAAAGCTGCTAACGGCTACAACAAAAGCTGCCCGCCTAATTTTTTCAGCTAAGGAGATTGCTCCTACTTTATCAAATTCTTCCGGTCCGTGTACTGTAAAGCTATAGGGAGGTCCGCCCAAGACGTGACACAACATTGGCACAGTGGTAGAGTTGGTGCCAAAGTGAGCGTGGACATGGGCAATTTCCGCCTGAGAAAACCACCTGAGCAACACACAAGCTTCCGCCAGATAAACGAGATGACGTAAAACTCCCCGTTCTGATTTGAACCCCACCTGAATGGCTAGCCTTAATGCACTCAGAAACCGCATCGGTTGGGTTATGGCGACCCGGAGTAAGCCCAATAGTAAGCCCACTATACCAATATCTAATACAATCCGGGTCTTTTCCAGCTCTAACTTGTCCCCTTCGTCAACTAACTCAGACTCACAGGAACGGATAGCGAATCGAGCAACGGGAATCCCACAGACTTCTACTCCCAGAATTTCTCGTCGGATAAAGCTGTGACTAACTTTGGGATATTGATTAACTAAATAGGCAACTGTCATTGGTTATTAGTCATTGGTCATTTGTCCTTCGTCCTTCGCCATTTAAGCTGTTCGGCATTTAAACCTTAATGTCGATAATGGCGAAATCCTTGCCGTAGTGCGAGCATCTTGCTCGCTACATTGAGCATCTTGCTCGCTACCCATTCGCAATTTAAATGCATGACAGCTTATTAAGGGCGGGTGCAAGTTGTTGATTTATCGGTGGGAAAGGGCGGGTTTTGTTGTTCCGTTATCGGTAAATAGCGGAATTTAGTCCCTAAACCCGCCCCTACAAATGCTTGACCCTAGACGTTCCACCGGAAGACGTTCCACCGGAACGTCTCTACAACACAATCACGAAACGGAAACCGGGGTTTTTTCCCAACTATTATCCTGGGGCGCGGGCGGTAACCCCATAAACCCCGATCGCGCTTTGATATGATTGGCGATAATCCCTAGTGTGGGCAAGCCAAAGGCATCTAACTGAGTGATGGTTTGCTTGACTAAGGAATTCTTGGTTTTCTTAATTGCCGTCACCAGCAACAACCCATCCGTGTGCCTTGCCAGATAACTGATATCCATACAACTGGGAAATTCTGGCGTATCATAAACCACCAAATCAAATTTAGTCTGAAACTCCGCCATGAGCTCCTGCATCTGGGCTGAGGCAAACCGCCGTGTCAGATGAGGGCGGGGTTGACCTGCGGTTAGTACAAACAGATTATCAGAAATCGGCGATCGCTGGATAAAGTCATGGGGCATCAAATTATCTGCCAGCAAGTCACTTAACCCTTTGGCGTTCGATAAATTCAACTGCTGATGCATCTGAGGATACATCAAATTCGCATCCACCAACAGCACCCGTTGACCCATTTGGGCTGCGGTTTGGGCTAAGTGTAACGCCACCGTGGATTTCCCATCTCCCAACGCCGCCGATGTCACACTCAGGGAACGAATCGGGCGGTCTGAAAACAGAAACCGGATGCTGGTATAAATAGAATCAAAGGCTTCCAGAAATGTCGCATCCGGATAACTCTGATCCCCAGTTTCTGTATCCTGCTTCGGATTCTGATTTTGATAAGCCGGAACTTCACCCAATACGGGCAAATCCGTCGCATCCTTGAGGTCTTCTGTCGTATAAAAAATATCTCTAATTTTTTCCTGGAGAACGCCTAACCCTAGACCTAAGACGACTCCCCCCATCACTCCCATCAACAGCAGTTTGTCGGAGGATTCCGCCATATTTATCGGATTCCCGTATTGATCTCGTGCGATTTCCGGTTCCGATAGAATTTCCCAAGGCAGTTTATTTCCTGCTTCCTCAACTTGGAATGTTTCCCGCTGAGTTAACAGTTGATTGAGCGTCTGTGTCGCCACTTCCAACTGTCGCTGGAGTTCGGTATACTGGCGGATCACCTCAGGCATTTGCTGAGCTTGTTGGGCAAATGTCGCTCTCGTCTGGGCTAACTGCTGACTGCGTTCTTCCAACAGTTGAATTTGGTTCGTTGCTTCCACCAGTTGCTGAATCAGCCCCATGCGAACCGAATTTTGAAACGTCATCACATCCGAATTATTGGTGGTGGTTTTGAGGTTCTCGCCGATAATTCGCTGGGCTTCCTGATTCAGCAGCGCTTGTAAATTCTGTCGCTGTTCCTCTAGGGCTTGCATCCTGGGATTATCTGGCGCAAAGCGGGCAGATTCAATGGCAATCTGACTCTCGACTTCCTGAATTTTCCCCAACAACCCTTGATAACGCGGGTCTTGGCTTAAGGCGGATGAGGCAATCGCTTCCTCTGGAGATAATCCTAACTGTTGCCGCAAGTTAGTTGAGAGGGTTCTCAACTCCCGTAGTTCTTGTTGAGTTGCTCGCTGTTGATTTTCAAGATCCCGGACTTGACCGAGTAATTCTGCCCCTTTAGATTGAGGCTCAATCAGGTCATAGCGCTCCTGAATACTCTGAATCTGTTTCTGATAGTTATTGACGCGCTCCTGCAATTTCGGTAGTTGCTCATCGATAAATTTAATCCCTTCACTAATACTGCTCTGGCGTTCATCCAGGCTATACTTTAAATATTTATCAGCCGTTTCCTCTAAAACTAACTCAGCTAGTTTAGGATCAGAGCTTTGATAATTCACTGCCAGAATCTTAGTGCCCGAATCTCTCCCTTTTCCGACAGTGACCTGTTCAATAGTTAACCCTTGTCTTAAAGCACCGACACTAACTCTACCAGGATATTGCGCTTCAATTTCCTCCACCACTGGTCCCAGAACACCTACTCCCTTTAAAATTTCAATCTGAGTGGGGTAATCCAAGCGGAACATTTGCTCATTCGGCACACCACTGGTGCGAGCCAGGGCGCTAGGGTCACTTGCCCGTTCTTCAGTGGTTACGGGTTCCACTAACAGCCGAAATCCCCCCGCATAAATTGGAGGCTCCTTGGTACTTACATACCAAGCGGCTGCAGTCGTTAGGGTGGTCAAGCCCGCAATCAGCCAAGCTTTCCGCTTCGCGGTTCGCAACAAGGGACGCAAATTCAATCCACGTTGAGGAGTCGCTGTCACCTCATCCGTCAAATCTGCAGACAAGGGCGGATCATGTCTATCACCCTTGCCGTTTGATGAAAGTGGAGAATCCCGTTCTATTTCCATGTTGACCTCTGTCACGTTGACTGTACCGCACCCAAACCCTTCTTTTGCAACAGTTCCTGGCATGTCTATTATGCCAGACCATTTAGCCAACTGTCTCTATCCTTAGGTGTCTCACACAAGACTTTTCCCAAATGGGCTAGTCTTCTCAATCCATTTTAAATGAAACCCTAGATGACCATCAATAAAGGTTTGATAAAGTTTACTTCAAGAGGGGACGGGAAACGGCGAACGGAGAACAGGAACAATAAACCTTTGCCTCTTTCCAGAACTGAGTAGAGACGTTGCATGCAACGTCTCTACAACCCTTAGTGTTCGTCCCGAAGCAGACTTTATAATGGATGAATCTATCTTCTAAAAAGGAGCTTTGTAAAGTTTAAGTTTCTGCTTCAATATCAGCCACAAAAAACCGACATCATCAACAAAATATCGCTTCCACAATCGCCTCGGTTCAACTGAAAAACGATAAAACCATTCTAAGCCAATGTCACAGAGAAACTTCGGCGCTCTTTTGACGTTGCCAGCTTCAAAATCGATCGTTGCACCGATTCCCATAATTATTTTAATGTTGGGATTGAATTTCTGCTTATATTTACTGATAAATAATTCTTGTTTTGGTGCTCCAACTCCTACTCCCAACACTGTAGCACCTGAATCATTAATCAATTGCAAAATTTTGTAGCATTCTTGTTCATCGTTTTCAAATCCCCATGGGGGTGAATATTCGCCTACGACAATTTTTCGACCGATTCTAGCGTTGATTCTCTCTTGAGCTTTCTTGGCTACGCCCGGAGCGGCTCCCAATAAAAAGATGCGAATATCAGGATTGTCTTTGTGATAATGGCAAAACGCGGGAAAGATGTCTGATCCCGCTAGTTTTTCTTTGAAGGGAGTTCCCAAAAACTTAGAGGCGTAAACTAAAATCTGACTATCACATATTACATAATCAGCCGCTTTATAAGCCTGCAAAAGCTGCCGATTGCTTTGTAATTGCATGAGGTGATCGACATTCGGGGTAAATACAATACCCTGCTTTAATTTCTTTAAAAACTCATCTTTAGAAAAATTATCAATATATAAATTAAGAATTTTAACTTTTTTGCGAACCGAAAGACCGTTATCTTCACTAGCTAGCGGTATCGGCATAACCTCGGGTTCCGGTGTAAACTGGTTATCCTGTTGGTCTTTCATTGAGCGTGGAACTGATGATGAGTTCATAGTAGAGACAACCTAACTAACACTAATTTTAGCTTATACTCCCATTGAATAGCTGTTGTTTCAACTTAAACAGTCTCGGCAGAAAATTAAATCTATCAGCCGACTGATGTTCACAGGTTTGGCTAGTGTTGACGGATACCATGTCGATGATGGTCTACCTGTCTTTCCCTTTCCTCAAAAAGATTGATAGATTCTGTTACGATACATTGGGTGTGAATCTTAGCGGAAATACGCCACCCGTGCATCTAAGCCCTGCGATCGCAGTCGATGGGAAATCGCTTCAGCACCGTCACGATCCACAAAGGAGCCAGCATTGACAAATTTGCCTCGTCCAGAGTCAGCAGTAAACGCCCCTGACACATATCGTTGTACTCGGGTGAGTGTATCTCCGTTATAAATGGGGACAACGACCACATAACGATTTTGCTCAAGTGTCGGAATTAACCCCAGCGCCTGAAGCGTGTCTTGACTCGCTACACCATCGGGAAATAGATTATTTGCTTCCTGAAACTGCTCAACGGCGTTTTGAGTTTGGAACCCATAAATGCCATCAACAGGACCGGGATCAAAACCTGCCTGTCTTAACTTTAGCTGAAGTTCAAGTACATCTTGACCGCGATCGCCGGGACGCAATTCTCGGATATTAAACGGTTGAGTCTCAATGGGAGGCGGCGGTGTAAATTGTCCTCTGCTAGGAGATAGAATGTTTCCTATAGTCGGAGGAGGTGGCAAGGTGCCAATTGTTGTACTGGGGGGAGGTAAAGTGCTGGAGGCAAAGGTCGAATCTAAGGGTGAAATGCGGCTCAAGTTATCGAACAACACAGATTGGGTGCGTTGACCGACGATTCCATCCGGAATCAGCCCATTGCGGCGCTGAAATTGCTGGACAGCATCTGCGGTGATCGGACCAAAATACCCCGTGGGTTGCTGATCAAAATAGCCTAATTCTCGCAAACGCCTTTGAATCTCAATGACTTGAGAGCCACGACTTCCCGGCTGTAGTGTTTGGGCTACAGCTTTGTCTGTAAGTCCTAAGCTGCTGAGAATGACGGCGAATAATAGCCAGTGAAATGGTACAGGGGAAGGCTTTGGCGATCGCCACTCATCCCCATTGACACTTTCTAAACCCACCTCGGCTGGCTTTTCCGACGCCCAGATAAGATGGCTATAGGCAAGGGTTTCCATAGGTCTCTCAGATAACTTTTATTGCTAGTTTATCAACCTATGTGGAAAGATAGTAAGTCGGCGGGAAAAATTCAAGTTAAGGGATTGTCATTTGTCTTATGTCATTCGTCATTCGTTGATTAGGAACTCTCTTCCCCAGCTCCCAGACGTGCCATGGCACGTCTCTACAACTCCTGCTCCCCCTGCTCTCTAACCCCACCACAAAACTTATTCAGCAGACCCTATATTAATCCCGATCGCTCGATCAGAACAGCAGACAACGCGGCTATGCCTGTAATTGTCAAGGCTAATAGAGGGTGTTGACCCTGACTCACGGCAAAGGAGGTGACGATTCCAGCACCCAACCCGGCGGTAACTAAGGCAGTCCAGATATCTTTATTCGTGTTTTTGTGGTACATGCGTATTTTTCGTTAAAGAATTTTACAACTATTCAGACAGGTTTTCTCACCGTACCACTCTCTTTTATTGAACTGAAGTCTCTACTCAATTATTGCAATCAAGATTTAAATTTAGCTACGTTTCTTAATATAATCTCGATGTTGCACGATTTTGATGGATGATGGTGATGACTTCTATCAAATCCGGTTAATCACTGCCGATATATTCTTGCCCAGGCAATCCAGCAATTGCCAGCCATTGAATTTGCCTGTAATGATGTGTATTCAATTAGACATGATACTTAATCAGATGAGGAGTGACCCAAATGAGCCAAATTAGCCAGTGGAGCAAGTCAGCCGCACTTTTGGTGTTAGGATTTACTGTAGCAAAAGGTTTAACAGCAACGGCTAGTGTAGCCGTTGGCAGTGAACCAACTCCGTTGGTGACCACTTGGGTTCATGCCATGGAGAATGTAGAAGGTAATACTTATAGAAACCTTTTAAACTATCAACCTAGAACATTCCCGTCAACCCTACCTTCCCCGACAAATTCTTTTCTCCTTACTCAAGGATTGATCGGGCAATGTCGGGCGGCGGCGCGGTCAATTTTTATCTACGCGGAACGTTCAACCGCTAATCCGATTCGCGCTTTACAAGCCGATGAACAAGTCACTCTCGCTGAAGCTAGTGGTAGGAATGGTTGGATCGCGATTGGTTCTCCAATTAGTGGATTTGTTCAGGCGAAAGATCTCAAGCCTTGCACTGGAAATCCTGCGCCTACGCCCTCACCCACACCACCTAACCGTTGTCGCCGAGTCATTTATGAAGAAGATGAAGGATTAGCGATTCGGGAAAGTCCCAACACGAATTCCGCCAGAGTGGGTGGCGTCTTCTTTGGCGATCGCGTCACTCTTTCTGATCCACCCCAATTTAGATTAGATGACGCTGGACGTGAATGGGTAAGGATTACCTCCCCAACTTCTGGTTGGCTATCCAATGGATTTCCGCAATTGGGCGATATTAATCTGAAGGCGTGTTTCTAGTTATTTGTCATTTGTCATTTGTCATTCGTCATTCGTCATTTGGTCGGGGCGGGTGTAGGGTGAGTTAGCGTTCGCGAAGCGTTCCCGTTCGCGCAGCGTTCCCGAAGGGTAGGGTAGCGTAACGCACCATTTCAAACAATAGTTGTAAAACCCGCCCCTACAAACCAGGTTCCATTGAGGGAAACACAGGGTCAAAACTTATTCCACTCGCTCAACATTTCCCGCCTTGACCCAACCTTCTTGTTCACTACCCGATAAGCGTACTCTCTGCCATTTTTGATCATCGCTTTCTTTGAGGATGATAATTTCCTTATTGTAGGCTACGCCACCAATGCGATTGGCATTGAGACTGGGAGAATCGCGCAGGCTTAATCCTTCGGGCCACGTCACCCTTGCCTCATACGCACCAGGGGGTAATTCTTCTGGTTCTGGGGATTCACTGGGAGTGGGGCTAGGACTCGGACTGGGTTTTGGCTTCTGGGCAGATTGAGCGGGTTTCTTTGCCGAATCAGGGGATTTAACGGGCTTCGTTGGTTGTTCTTCGGCAAAAATGGGTTTAGCTGGATTGACTGATAATTTTGTGAAAAAGTAATAGGCGACGGCACCACCCCCTGCCAATAATATGGAAATACCTAGAATAAATCCGATAAAAAACTTGGCAATACCTGATAAGCTCATAGCGTTTATTGTTAGTTATTTGTCATTGTCAAATAGTTATCGTACTCAAAGGTTAGTCAGGGCGGGTTTTGTACAAACGCTACTATCAAAATAAAAAAGAAAGTTCCTAAACCCGCCCCTACAGACGCGCCAGGTTATTTGAGCGAAGCGAAGGATCAAAACCATGCTCTCGAAGGTGATGAAGGCTCAAAATTCAAAACTAAAAACCTCTACTGCAGTTGACGCTGAATTCGACTACTTAAACGATTATCTCTTGACGCCATCCGTGCTTTTCCCGCCGCCGCCCAGTCTTTGAGAAATTGAATTTGTTCTTGGGCGGTACGGGCAAGGGGGACAATTTGGCTGGCGGCTTCTAATATATCATCGGTGGTAAAGTCTCGATTTTGACTAAAGCCAATGTGCATGGCTTCGATCAGGGTTTGTTCAATTTCTGCGCCGGAAAAGTCAGGGGTTTCGTAAGCGAGTCGTTCTAGATCATAGTTCTTGAGGTTATGAGGGCGCAGTCGCCCTAAGTGTAGTTCAAAAATCGCTTGGCGTTCTTCTTGAGAGGGTAAGCCAACAAAGAAGATTTCATCAAATCGCCCTTTCCGCAGCATTTCCGGTGGGAGGGCTTGGATATTATTGGCGGTAGCGACAACAAATACGGGGGATTTTTTCTCGGCTAACCAGTTGATGAATGTCCCAAACACCCGACTGGCGGTACCGGAATCGCCTTTGGACTCTACTCCCGCAAAGGCTTTGTCGATTTCATCAATCCAGAGAATACAGGGGGCTAAGGCTTCGGCGAGTTGAATCATCTGGCGGGTACGGGATTCGGATTCTCCGACTAAGCCGCCAAATAAACGCCCTACATCTAAGCGTAATAGAGGAAGATGCCAATGATGTGCGATCGCCTTAGCGGTTAGCGATTTTCCGGTTCCTTGTATTCCGACTAACAGCAAGCCACGGGGATGGGGTAATCCATATTGTCGGGCGCGTTCGGTAAACGCACCGCCTCGGCGCAGCAGCCAGTCTTTGAGGTTATCTAAGCCGCCAATGTCGGAAATTCGTTCGCTGGTGGGGTAATAGTCTAAGATTTGGGTTTGACGAATCGATTGGCGTTTTTCTTCTAACACCATTTCCACGTCATCGGGTTGGATTTGCCCCTGCGCCGCGATCGCTCTGGCTAATACTCGGCGTATCCGTTCTAAGGATAACCCTTGACAAGAACGCACCAGTTCATCTAAAACTTTGTCGCTGAGGGATTGGCTGGTGGCGGCGACTAAGCGACTAATTTCGGCTTTAATTTCTGAGACATCCGGGAGGGGAAACTCTTGTACCGTCAATACTTCGGTTAAGTCTGGGGGGATGGCGACTTGGGGGGTAACAATGACGAGGTTTTTCGGCTGGGATTTTAGGAGTCGCGCCAGGTTTTTCAGTTTGCGAGAAACGGAGATATCTTCTAGAAAGCGGTGAAAGTCTCTGAGGATAAATATAGAAGGGGCGTTGGCGGGGATTTTTTCGACAAACTCTAAAGCCTGTAAGGGATTGCGGCGTCCAAACCCTTGATCATTGGGGTTCCCTTGATAGCCATCGACAAAATCCCACAGATAAACCGCCCGTTCACCCAACCGTTGAGCCGCCTGTGCGATCGCGACTTCGGCTCGTTCTTCTTCCAGGGTGGGAATATAAATTAGGGGATAGCGGGCGCGTAGCAGCAGCTCAAACTCATCATTAAAACTCATGGGGTTTTGGCGGAGAATGCAACAACTTCAAACCGAATCAGTCACCACACCTCATTTTACCTGGATTGAATGAAATGAGAGGAGGGCGGGTTTTGTATCCCAGTTAGGGAAAATAATCAATAATTATCCCTAAACCCGCCCCTACCTGGATCTAGGTAAATGACATAAGACGTAGCTTGCTTCTTTTGGGGAAGCGAGTATGACAAATGACAAATGACAAATGACGAATGACGAATGACCATTAATTACCCTGGCAATTTTCCCTTCAAAATTTCCAGAGCATCCCAACGGCGATCAGTTGGCTTAGTGCTATCATTCTCATCCATGACAATTCCTGGACAGTTGGCGTCACATAACTGTCGGGGTGGAATTTCTAGACACAATTGCTCATAAAGCCAACTATTGGGATCAAAATACCCTTGGGGATGTAAGGTTTCCACTAACTCCTCCAAGGGCGTTTCTCGTTCCAAGATACCCAGCTCCTGTTGATCGGCAGCTTCATCTAACCAAACCAGTTCCGATACATCCGCGCTTAACCGATGATTGTACTGCTGCAAACAACGGTTACAGGCTAGGGTAATAATCGTTTCGGCTTGCGCCGAGACTTCTAAATAATTCCCTTGATGCTTAACTTGCAAGCCTCCTCGCACAGGCGTTAGCGTTTCTAAATCGGGCAGGAATTCATTGACCTGAATCACCTCGGTTTGCTCTGGTAATTTAAGCAATCCAGGAATATAAATTACTTCCATGATGCCACTCCTTTGCTGCCAACAAGCCACCCTTACCCCCGATTTTAAACCCTAATTGTTAGTTAAGGACGCAGACGCACCACCAAGTGACGGTTTGGTTCTTGACCCTGACTGTGGGTTTCTAAATCTTCGCATTCCTGGAGCAACGTATGCACTTGACGGCGTTCTGCGGCGGAGAGCGATCGCAATTCATAATCTTGACCCGTCTCCCGTACTTTCTGTGCCGCCTGATCTGCTAGTATCCGGAGTTCCTCTTGACGCTGTAGACGGTAACCATTGAGTTCAACGGTATACGCCGCCTGATCCGCTAATGGCTTACCGAGGTTAAGCGTTGCATTTGCCAGATACTGTAGCGCATCAAGTACCTTACCATTAACGCCAATCAGGGTTTGAATCTCTGCCTCAGTCAATTGGCTTTGATCAATGGTTAACCAGTAGTTGGCTTTACTATCTTGGTTCTCATCAGTGACTTGCACTGTCGCCGACACATTGGATAAGCGTAGCAACTCTTCTAGCCACTGTTGACCCCGCTGCTGATTACTCATAGCTAACTTGACGCTTTTTTCTTGGAACGTTTCGGTTCAAATGGCAGTGATTCTCGCCCTTCGCCGGACTTGTCCTTGGATTGGGTTTTCTGTTCCGCTTTTTCTTGCTCCTCAACCATTTTTTGGATATTGTCCGGTAGGGGTTCTCGCATCAAAATGAAGGATTGCAGCGTCTGAAAAACGTTAGCAATCACCATATACATCAACACCCCGGCGGGTAAGGGGAAGAAGAAGAACATCCCGGAGAATAAAACTGGCGTAATCTTATTCACCGTATTTTGCTGCGATGAACCACTAGGAGCATTTTGACCCGTGAGAACCTGGTTTACATACAAACTCACGCCAAAAAATAGAATCATGCCCACAATATCCAAGTGGATTTCGCCATCATCTCCAAAGGCACCCACTCGCCCTAAGGCATTAATAAATAGGAATCCTCGCTCCGCCGCCAGTCCGGGAATTGTCGCCTTTAGGGTTACATCACCTGGTTCTAAGGCTTCCAGGGTGCCATCTTCGGCAAAATGTACCTTGTCTTCGCCTTTGGTGATTTCCCATTTAGGCACAATTTTGGTGTCTGGATATTCCTTCTCCAGGGTGCTTAGGGATTTTCCTTCAACGGATTGAAAGTCGATTGGAGTTTTCTCCCCCACTACTAACCGATTACCACTGGGTAATACGGCGGCGACGGGTGAATGAACCCCATCGGCAAAGTAAATATTTTGGGGTTTAGTGGCAAAGGCTTGGGGCTGGATGAACTCCATTTTCTCCCGGGGAAAGATTTGTACATCCACCGTGTAGTTCACATTGGAAAACGGTGATCCCCGCAATGTGGCAAATAGGGCAAACAAGACAGGCATTTGCAGCAGCACAGGGAAACACCCGGCTAGGGGATTACCAAACTCCTGGAAGAGTTTGCTCATCTCCTCTTGTTGTTTTACCTTGTCATCGCCATAGCGTTGCTGAATTTCCTCTTGCCGCTTTTTCATTAAGGGTTGGGTAATTCGCATGCGCCTCATGTTGCGAATGGAGCCTGCGTTCAGGGGATAGAGAGCAAAGCGAATTACCAGGGTCAGTGCCACGATGGCAAGACCGTAGCTAGGCACAATCCCGTAAAAGAAATCCAGGATTGGCAGCATGACGTTGTTGGAAAGAAACCCGATACCAAAATCCATTCGTATAAAGTCAACCTAGGCGCTGTAACGTTTTCTGAATCTAATTTATCGAATATTGGCGGCAATGGGAGGCAATGTCCCGCAATTGCCCCGGCGATTCTCCACGCTTTCACCCCAGGGGGAGGCTTTCAGGCGATCGCCGGCTTGGGCAGCCCAAAGAAATTCAATGGGGAAATGTATCCAAAAATACAGAAATTTATGCCAAATTTCTGATCAGGTTGGCGCTCCTTCAACTTAGAGTTGTCTGAACGAGGTGAGGAGTTCAATTATTCCCCACACCCGACACCCGACACCCGACACCCACAAACATTGCTCCCTTGCTCACTGCCGCTATACTTTAAGCCTTAACGGAATCTAGAGGTTTACCCGTTTTGGCAGAAACTTTTTCACCGATATAATCGTAAATTTCGCGAAACTGAGGCATAGCCCGCAGTTCTAAACGGCTACCATCTTTCAGGATAACCACAATATCGCCCCACAGACCGATACCACGGGGAACTTTCCGCAGTTGGGCAATTTCAGAGTAGATAATATCCGTGCGATCGCGCCCTTGCCATCCCCCTGTCACCGAAATGCGGCGATTTGTCACCCGATAGCGCAACCACAACGCTCGCACAACCGCCCCAATGGTTAAGGGCAGGGCGATAACCGTGAACCCCAACAAAATGTTTATAATCAAATCACCGATATGGGGACCCCCCTCATAATAGGTTTCTTCTTTAATGCCCATTTATTACCTCAGCATCTACCAATAACTGCTCTAATTCTTGCAAAAATTGAGCATAATCGCACTCCAAGGCGCTGGGGCGCACTCCAACTATGACATGCCAACCGGGTGTCAGTCGCGGCAATAATTGGCGCAAAGTCGCTCGTATCTGACGTTTCAGCCGATTACGAACGACGGCTTTTTTACTAACTTTTTGGCTGACGGAGATACCGATGCGAGTGGGAGGTAAATCGGGAGGATTGAGCTGTAACTTGTCTGAACAGAGACCCTTCTCATGGCTAACCTTAGGCAAATGCAAACCTCGCACGGTTAAATGACGTCCATAGCGACGAATTCCTTTTTGGTATACTGCCTTAAAATCTCGCCAATGCTTGAGTCGATTCGCCTGGGGCAACAATTGTTATTTGTCCTTGGTCATTCGTCATTCGTCATTTGTTCGGCAACAGGGAACAGGGCAAGATAGAGTTATGAGTTAACTCATAACTTCCCCATCTTCCCTCTCAACCCTGTTTCAAGACTTACGCTGAAAAGCTAGGAGCCTTAACCCAGTAACACTACACCGCTAGACGATAACGTCCTTTACTGCGGCGGGCTTTAATGACCGTTCGACCGTTTTTGGTTCGCATGCGGGCGCGAAATCCGGATTTGCGTTTTTGCTTGCGGTTACTACCGCCTAATGTGCGTTTTGTCATTGTTTATTGTTTATCGTGCTACCAAACCCCATCGGGATACAGGAAAAAAGTTAAACGATTTATACGATTTTCCCCTTTGACCCAAGAGTCACAATCTACCAGTTTAACATTCCCATAGCCTAACTCACTGTAACAATCCAAACTCCCAGAGGACGGGGTAGGGGAATATCACCGGGAGTCCACACCAGACATTCAAAGTAGAACGTACCGCCAAACCGGGGATTTTTCAAATTAGACAAGACGATTTCTACCTTCTCTTGGGCGGGAATTGGCTGTTGCATATAAATCTGAAGCTGGTAATTGTCTTTATCCCAGTTCACCTCAGCAATGGGTAGGGATTCACCCTTAACCCTGACTTCAATCCGATCCGGATCAAATTTGCCCGTGTAATAGTCTGGATAACGCAGGTCAATCTGCTGCACCGCCAATTCCATCTTTTTGCTGGGAATCCTCAGTTTCAATCGATCCCAACCATCAGCCTGACCACCATAGTCAAAATGATACCTGAGAATATTTTCCCGTTGCACACCGCTAAATATAGTGAGTCCGGGATTACTCTGAGCTAATGTCTGAACGGCTACACCAGTGAATAAACAGCCTGTTAAGGCAACGGCTGAAACGAAGCGTCCTAGAGGAGATTTGCGGATAAACATAAATGGGGAACCTTTCGCTGTAAAAAAAACTAAGATTTTTACTAAACTTTACAGTCTTTGACTGTAACAGATTTTAGTCCTACCGTAGTCGGGCGATGGTGCAGACGCTCAAGAGGTGGGAAAAGTGCCTGGGGGAGCTGAGAGAGTTGAGGGAGCAATGTAGAGACGTAGCATGCTACGTCTGGAAGCTGAGGGAGTTGGAGTTAGAGAGAAGTGAGTATGACCTGCTTGACTCTCGGCTTTGACTCCGCTAAAGTGTCTGGCAGCTTATAGTCACTCTCTGTCTAGTTCGTCATATCTGTAGTTAAATATACACAAATTTCGGAAAAACCTGCTCATACTTCTGATTATTACCAAAAAATGGCGATCTATAGCTATCCAGATTATCAAATTAATCGACATTGAGCTAGGTGTATTGAGTGCGCTAAAGCTGTCACACTTTTAATTTGATATAACTTTCAGAGAAATTCCACTAGCCAGTTCGGATGAAAGCTTTAACCAATAGAGTATGGATGAAAAACTCCACTGAATTGCCCTCAAGACAGACAAATTTTTCCAGGCACAGATCGCTTAGATAGTGTTGATGCAAAAGGAAGGCACAAGGGCTATCATGACATAAAAATACGACCTTCGTCTGTATGGCATTAGCCTAACGACCAAGTCATAGTTTTTTCGGTTAGTCTATAAGGAGTTTTCATGAAAATAGCACTGGTTAAAGAAATTGAAGTGGGCGAAAATCGGGTCGCCCTGATTCCGGATACGGTTGCCCGTTTGGTCAAACAGGGCTTAGAGATTTGGGTGGAAAATGGTGCGGGAGAGGCATCGTTTTTTAGCGATCGCGCCTATGAGGAGGCGGGAGCTACTCTAGTCTCAGATCCAGGTAAACTCTGGGCTGAAGCTGATGTCATCGTCAAAGTGGGCATCCCAAAAGATGATGAAATCAACCAAATGCGGGAAGGCTCAACACTCATTAGCTTCCTGAGTCCCTTGGGGAAACCAGAGGTTGCCCAGAAACTGGCAAATCGCCAAGTGACTGCCTTCAGTATGGAGCTGATTCCCCGTACCAGTCGCGCCCAGAGTATGGATGCGCTATCGTCCCAAGCTGGGGTAGCCGGGTACAAAGCGGTACTGATTGCCGCCGCCGCGTTACCGAAATTCTTCCCCATGTTAACTACAGCAGCGGGAACAATCAAACCCTCAAAAGTGTTTATCCTGGGTGCAGGCGTAGCTGGACTGCAAGCGATCGCGACTGCCCGACGCTTGGGTGCTATGGTAGAAGCCTTTGATATTCGTCCGGCGGTTAAGGAGGAAGTACAAAGTCTGGGAGCCAAGTTTGTTGAGGTCGATCTCCAAGAAGATACCGTGGCTGAAGGTGGGTATGCCAAGGAAGTCTCTGACACCGCTAAACAGCGCACCCAAGAGGTAATCGCTGAACACGTCAAGCAGTCGGATGTGGTGATTACTACCGCCCAAGTTCCGGGCAAAAAAGCCCCCTTACTGGTGACGGAGGAGATGGTTCAGCAAATGAGTCCGGGTTCAGTTATCGTGGATCTCGCCGCTGAACAAGGTGGAAACTGTGCCGTTACCGAAGCGGGGAAAGATATTGTCCGTCATGGCGTGACTGTTATTGGTCCAATTAATGTCCCCGCATCCATGCCCACCCACGCCAGCCAGATGTATGCCAAGAATATCTCAACGTTATTACAGTACCTGGTCAAAGAAGGACAGTTACAACTCAATTTTGAGGATGATATTGTAGACAGCACCTGTATTACCCACGCGGGTGAAATTCGCAATCAGCGGGTGAAAGATGCTCTGTCTCAAATGAGTACAACCGTCTAAATGTAGATATAGGTTAGGTTCAGGTTGATCATGGGGTTTTTCCTCATAAATCATGAACAATGAACCATGAACCCCGAAAAAGGAGAAAAAGATGACTACCACATTCATTGCCAGTTTATTTGTCTTTGTCTTAGCCGCCTTTGTTGGTTTTGAAGTGATCAACAAAGTGCCACCCACCCTACATACTCCCTTGATGTCTGGGGCAAATGCAATTTCCGGGATTGCCGTCATCGGCGCATTGCTCATCTCCGGATCGAAGGAATGGAATGTCACCGTCATTTTGGGTTTAGTGGCTGTCGTGCTAGCCACGGTTAACGTGGTGGGCGGTTTCCTGGTTACGGATCGCATGTTGCAAATGTTTAAGAAATAAGAGAGGTGAGCGCATGACCGACTTTCTACCGACTGGGATTGAACTGACGTATTTAGTCGCAACCGGATTATTTATCTTTGGGCTGAAAAAGCTGGGATCACCAGCGACAGCACGCCAAGGAAATGTTTGGGCTTCGGTAGGGATGCTGCTAGCTGTGGTGGCAACTCTGCTGAACCAACAGGTCTTAAATTATCAAATGATTTTGGTGGGGATCGCCATCGGTGCTGTCATTGGTGTGACGGCAGCCTATAAGGTGGCGATGACTGCTATGCCTCAGATGGTAGGCTTGCTGAATGGGTTGGGTGGTGCCGCCTCAGCGTTAGTCGCGATCGGGGAATTTTGGCGCTTGCTGAACGCGGGTCAAGGTGTACCTTTAGGGTCTACGATTACCGTGATTCTGGGTGTGCTAATTGGTGGGGTTACGCTCACCGGGAGCTTTGTGGCATTTGGTAAGTTACAGGGGTTGATTACGGGTAAACCGGTAAAGTTTCCCTTGCAGCAAGTCTTTAATGCCTTACTCCTAATTAGCTTTTTGGTCTGTAGTGGTTACCTACTCGTGACACCGGACAATACGACCATCTTTCTGGCGATGGTGGGTATCTCCTCAGTGTTAGGGATTTTCTTTGTCCTCCCCATTGGCGGCGGCGATATGCCTGTGGTGATCTCACTGCTGAACTCGTTTTCCGGGTTAGCGGCGAGCGCGGCGGGTTTTGTCGTGATGAACGATATGCTGATTGTGGCTGGGGCGTTAGTTGGGGCTTCCGGTTTAATCCTGACCAATATTATGTGTAAGGCGATGAACCGTTCCTTACCTAACGTGCTATTTAGTGCTTTTGGTAGCGGTGAAGTCAAAGGCGGTGCAGGTGGTGCCGGTGGCGTCGGTGACAAAGTTGTCCATAGTATTGATGCCGAAGAAGGGGCAATGATGTTGGGCTATGCCCGCTCCGTGGTCGTTGTTCCAGGGTATGGGATGGCAGTGGCTCAGGCACAACATACAGTGCGCGAATTAGCCGATCAGCTTGAAAAACTGGGCGTTGAGGTCAAATACGCCATTCACCCAGTTGCGGGTCGGATGCCGGGACACATGAACGTCCTTTTAGCCGAAGCGAATGTCTCTTATGACTATCTCTACGACATGGATGACATCAATCCTCAGTTTGATAATACGGATGTTGCCCTCGTCATTGGTGCCAATGATGTGGTAAATCCAGCCGCTCGTACCAATAGCGGTAGTCCGATTTATGGGATGCCGATTCTCGATGTCGATAAGGCAAAGCACGCGATCGTGATTAAGCGAAGTATGAGTACGGGCTTTGCTGGTATTGAAAATGAGCTGTTCTACGGCGATAAGACCATGATGCTATTTGGTAGCGCCAAGGATGTTGTGGGGCAGCTTGTGGCTGAGGTGAAGCAGCTTTAATTAACCTAGGGGCGGGTTTGACGATGATCATTTTTGCCATCCGAATGTGACTCAACCCGCCCCGACAATCGAATCATGGCAGGTGTTGTTGAGAGGTTATTGGTGGGAAAGGGCGGGTTTTGTGGAACGGTTATCGGTGAACAGCGAAATTTAGTTCCTAAACCCGCCCCTACAGAACATTAAATCCTATCCAGAAATGTCGGTGGGGTAATCGGTGTGAACGGCTTCTAGCTTCATCACAATTTTCGGCTTAAGTTTCTCAAGCTCTTGCTTGAGAATTCGTTTACTCAGCTGAGGTTGAGTGCTGGGCATCGCTGCATGGCTGGCATTTGCCCAATCCAGGAGTAGTTTTCGCTGAGTTGAGGCAATGGTGGCGGTCATCACGTTGGCGCAGCGTTGGGGTTCAGTCAGGGCAAAAAATAAAATCCGATAGTTTCCTGATTCTCCTAAAATGCGGATCACTTTTTGACCCATGGCTGTTTTCAGATCCAAATAGCAGGTTAGCCAACGAGCGCCATGTTGCCGATTGTGTAGGGCTGTAATCCATAACACCATGGGATGGGGAGACATCAGAAATAGGAATTGGTTATAGCGAGTGCTAATTCGGCGGTTTTCAATATCGTCCTTGGTTAGCATCACCCAAAGGGTGGCTAATAGTTCCTGACTGGTACGAATAATATGCGGAAAAACAATCGAGGCTTGGGGTTTGTTTTTGGGCCACGACGTTTGTAAGCAGAGGTCTTCAATAGAACGAGCGGGAGGTTTCTGGGGGGGTTCTTCGGCTCGGGGTATTTTCGAGAGTACAGCACCAATCCGCTGACCGAGTTGTCGTCCTTGACCAAAACGCTGTTCTAAGGGTTCTAATGTCTGAATGACTTCCTCAATGGTTTGCGGGCGATCGCTTGCCTCTTTTGCCAGACAACTCATCACCAGCTTTTCCAGGGCTTTGGGTAATTTTAAATCCGGTTTTGCAGCTTCAAAGCGGCGCGGTGGGCTGAAGTGATGAGCTTTGTACCACCCGCCAAAGGAATTCGATTCGCCCACAATGGGCATTTCGCCGGTGAGCATCTCAAACATCATCACGCCCAGACTGTAAATGTCAGAGCGGTTATCGAGTTCCCGTCCCTCCATTTGCTCGGGGGAACAATAGGCTAATGTCCCCATAAACGAGTGGGTTTGCTCGCTATTGGACTGGATCAGCTTGGCAATGCCAAAGTCAAGAATTTTTACCAGTTCTCCAAAGGAGGCGTCTTCAACCACCAGGATATTGCTGGGTTTAATATCGCGATGAATAATTGGGCTAAGTTCACCTTCGATCACGATTCCCTTATGAGCGCATTGCAGTCCTAAACTAATCTGACGGCTAACATTGAGAAAGCGAGGTAAGGGGAGGGGTTGCTCGCGAATGATTTCACTTAAGCCACTGCCTTCCAGGAACTCCATGACGTAAAACGAAATGTCATTTTCATCCACGCCATAGTCCCGGACGCGCACGATATGATTACTTTTTTCCCCAAGTAGCGCACAGATTGTTGCTTCTCGCTCAAAGCGATCGCGCATTTTTTGGTTGAGCAAGGTTTGGGATATGAATTTGACAGCGACAATCACGCCGCCAAGTAACATATCTTTAGCTTTATAAACTTGACCCATAGCGCCCTGACCTATCAACCCAACGAGTTGATAGCGGTTGGCGAGTATGCGACCATGATTAGGGTCTTTTGTCATGATTGGTTTAGTGAGAGCTTGGAGCAGTTGTGAACGATACCTATTTACCAGTTTGACCCAAGCGCAATTCGGCAAGTAGCATTCAATTGAACTAGACCCAATAACTCACTCGGTTACTCGTTCCATTGTGCCATTATGACCAGCTATAGTTCATCGCTTTATTGAGCGCTCAACGGGAGCCACACCTGTGGTAAACTGAAATCCATTAACTCAATAAGTTTAATAAGTCAAGGATAACGTAGAATTTATCAGTCTATCCCGGACTATATCTTGCTACGCTAACACACCAAAAGCAGGTAAAAAGTCACAGATTTTTAGGACGGTCAAATCCCAGTGAGTGATTTCATGAACCGGAAAGGAATACAAGCAGAACAGTTGCTAACCAAAGTGGAGGCTCGAAGCCCCATTACTTCAGTGCGGAGTGCTGAGTGTTGATACTTCACACTTTATACTTCTGATTATAGGCTTGTGCTATCCAGGCTGTCGTTCTAGCGTTGCTTCCATTGTGCTGGTCAGATAGTGACCCGCCATGATGCTACTGGAGAGGTAGTAGGTATTATCATCAAGTTGGTGTCGGGTTTCAAAACCACTACGTCTTTGGCGATCGCTTAAAACCCAATAGCGTTGCACAATTGATTCTGGAGCGATCCAACCCTCGCCCTCAACACGACCCAAAACACTATGCTGTAAGACGAAGGTATACTGCCGTTCTCCGGCATCAAGACGCCCCCGATATTGGAAAGAAATATCCTCGCGCTCATCGTCGGGAAACACCAGCTTGGTTACCATCGTAAACCAGTTTTCTCGACCCCAAGCAACAATTGTTTTCCCTCTCACGCTAAGAAGCGATCCATTACGCTCCAGCCAATTTCCCTGGAGTGTCCAGCGTCCTGCCTCCATTAAAAAGGTGTGAGCCACAGCGTTACCCTTTGCCTCTAATTGAATAGTGCTGGTTGAATTTGTCCTCCACTATGGCACAATGCCTGACCAAGCAGATTGCCAAAATCGTAGTCATTAGGATAAAAAAATAGGCAATTGTGTTTCAGTATTCAGTGTAGTCCCAAGTGGACAAGAAATGCTTAATTCTGAGTTAATTAGTTAGGATGGCGCGATATTACCCAAACGTACCGCCTGCTTCGCCCCCGTAACTGGCGGAAGATTCCCGCAAATGCCCAAGTCTCGCCAATAGGCTAAAACGGCAAAGGCGATCGCTTCTTTGAAATCTCCACTCACCCCAGCCTGATCCGTTGTTTGTATCTGTACGGATTGTAACCGGGAATGCATGCGCTGTTTGAGATAACGATTGCGGCTACCCCCACCACATAAGAATATCTGATCAGGCTTCTTCGGTAAAAAGCGACGATAGCTGTCCTCTATAGAGGCGACGGTGAGTTCTGTCAGGGTTGCCAATAGATCAGCCGGACTCAGAGAATAGGCTTGACTCTCGGCAATACATTGGTGTAAATAATCCCAGCCAAATAATTCTCGCCCAGTGGATTTAGGCGGGGGTTGCTGGAAAAAGTCGTGGGTTAACCATTGCTTGAGTAGGGGTTGACAAACAGTTCCCTGTCGTGACCAGTTTCCATCGTGGTCATAGGTTTGATGTCCCTGGGTAAAATGCTGTACAGCTAAATCCAACAGCGTATTTCCGGGTCCTGTATCCCAACCACTGACCAAATCTAACCAATTTCCTTGACAGGGAGGGAGGTAAGTAACATTACCTATGCCGCCGATATTTTGGATACATCGGTGCTGAGTCGGGGAAGAGAGCAAACAAGCATCAATTTTGGAGACTAAGGGCGCTCCTTGACCCCCAACCGCAATATCAGCGACACGGAAATTACTGACTGTTTTAATCCCTGTGGCGTGAGCAATAACCTCTCCCCGTCCTAACTGAAGACTATAGCCTAAAGGGGTGCAGGGGGGCGGAGGGGCTGAGGGGTGGAGAGGTGGGGGAGCAGGGGGACGATGGTAAACGGTTTGACCGTGGGAACCGATCAGCGTAGCGGCGGGTGGGTGGTGTTTTTGGATGGCTTGGGCAGCTTGAGCAAATTGTCGCGCGATCGCATCATCTAATCCAGCGAATTCTGCCATCGATATAGAACCACCCGCACAGAGATTAAGGATTTGCGATCGCAGTTTTTCGGGGTAGGGATACGTCGCTCCCGCCAATAACTCCACAGTTAAATCGGACTCGGAACCTGCAATCTTCACGAAAGCTGCATCAATTCCATCAACTGACGTACCACTGATTAATCCAACGACGCGAGTCATAGTTTTTGCTGAGGGAGTAGAGACGCGCCATGGCGCGTCTGGGGAGCAGAGGAAGCGGGGGGAGATGGGGAAGCTGGGGAAGTTAACTCAAAACTCTTACAGATTCTACCAAGATCTGGCATTTTCTCGAAAAAAAACCTCAGCCTCGCGGCTGAGGTTTATAACCAGGGTGCATCTACCGTTTTTTCCTACCGCATGAACTTGATCCGATCAGGAAAAATCCTCAGTTTGGCAAACTAATTTCCATATTGCCTCGCCAACGCTACCGGAGGTAAAAAATTGTAACGGTTCATCGTCGTTCAACTGAGTACGAGTGATCAATTCACCTTGGACATTGAAGCGAGCGATCGCCACAGGACGCCAAGCCCGCAGTGGACAAATCATCGCACTGTAAGTCTTTCGCGCTAATATTCCTTGTTCATCCGCTTCTGGAAAGACAGACATCTGCCAAAACCAGACTGTATTAGGGCGACGTTCGACAAATTCTGGGTCAACGTAGTAGTCAATGTCATTGTGATCACGGGCAACAAATACCCACTGGTCAGCCGCAGCAGGTAAGGTGGTGAGAATGGTGGTGATGCTAGCTAGAATTAGAGGTTCGAGCTTCATTAAGCTTCCTCACTCATCGCGATCGCACCCTAACCCTTGCAGTCGTTTTGCTCGTCTCACCCGTACCTGGGTATCGTCACTACCACTGGCGATCAGGATATTTTGCTTCAACACATTAATATCAACCGTATTAAATTTTTGGTTTCTCAATGACTCACCCACTTCAATCCCATTTAAATAGTTATCCGCTCGTTTACCCCGATTTGTCAGGGGCCAAAGCATCATTCGTCCATCATCGCCGCCACTAGCTAAGTAACAACCCCCATTACTCAACGCCACAGATCGTACCGCTTGACCGCCATGACCATTCGACCATTGGTCAATAATTTCACAGGACGGTTGACCCTCAACTAAACAGGATTCCATATTCCACAAAGTAATATACCCCTGATTGTCAGCCGTCGCCATCAGATAAGGTTTCATATCGGCAACATCGATACTGAGAATATACTCATCCTGACCCCCTTCACGATAGGGTATAGGAATTGCCACATTATCTGGGTTGGGTAAATTCCAAATGGCTAAGGTGTTAAACCGTCCAGCAACCACTAAATTTTGATTACCTTGCCCCACAAATTTTAAGGCATATATGGCGAATTCAAATCGTCCGCTACGTAGGGGTTCAACATTGCCATTCACTCCAGCATCGGCTTCGCCTAAATTTTGTTGAATGTCCCACCCAAGTACCAAACCACTGCCGTGACCACTAAACAGGTAACGGGAGTCATCTGTAAACTCTAAAGCCAACACTCGATCATCTTTTTCTTGGGAAAAAGACATCATTAATTTTGGAGTTTCTGCCAATAAATTCAACAGTTGGATCTCACCATTTTCTAACCCAGCAGCCACCACGTTATTATTGACTGGTTTATAACGAATAACCCGCACAGCTTTATCTGTATCAGCAATCTTCTCCACTTCGGGATTAGCAAAGGGATTAAAAAAGCCATCGACTCGCCATTTAATTAAAGTTTCGTCATTAGACCCACTAACCACATTCTGGCTCATGCCATTAAATTGCACCGAATTCACCGCCGCTTGATGCCCAAAAAACTTATTATCGGGATTGAGCCAAGATAGCCACCAAATGAAATATAAAAGCAGGAGTCCACCACCCAGAAGTAACCAGGTTGGAATGATTGGATAAACATCCAGTTTCAAAAATTGGCTCGTGGGATTAGTATTTCCTAAACGTTGATCCGATAACGTCGCCATTGCTTCTAAAGAAAGTTCCTTTTTCCGACCCCATAAATGGCGTCTGGCTTGAACTCTCAGCGGCGCTTGAGCCGTTTGACCCGGATTTAATTCGGCGGGTTTATCCGGCAATTCTAAGGTACATTCCTGTTGATCTTCACCCTGAATATTAACAGTAACCTGTTGTTGAAGATTGCTATGATTTTCAAATTCCAAGGTGTAGGGAACGGGTGAATTCCGCCAGTTGGGTATCCAAGCGCGTTTGGTGGGAATTTGCTGCTGTTTGGGAGTGGCGCTAAACTCAACCAACCCCATAGGTAAAACTTCTAGCGTACCTTCCACTTGGGCGGGGGAACCATGGCGATGAGTCGCCGCGATCGCAAAGGGATAAATCCGGCTGGGGGCTTGGGAAATATCAGGAATTTGGCAAATAAATGTTTCAGTGACTTGTCCGTTTGGAGGTAGATATAACTGGCGTTCGGTTCCATCGACAATCCAGGTCGAATCTAAGCCCGAAAGTTTCAACGTAACATGGGTTTCCAGTTGACTGGGATTATAAACTCGTACTGGAATTTCATCTTCATTTGCCGGATATTCTTGAAACTCCCGTACTGGCAGATCCAATTTCAACGGAATTGAACCCGTACCCTGTTCTAGAATTAACCGCAATACTTCTCGGTCTTCATCCGGGAATTCCATGGAGAAGACACGCACCGTTAGGTTCATCAATCCGACAAACCCGGGTACAGGATTATCGACAATCGCCACCTGAAAATGGGTGACATCACCTGGAGGCTTTTTAGTCCCCACTTCTGGGGAGATCGTGTACCAATTCCGAAGCCGCTCAGCATCAACCCCAGCTGCCGTTACTTCCACCTGAAAACTGGCAAAGCGCTCGCTATCATTAACGACTTTAACTTCAAATGAAGCAGGTAGACCTCCTGGCTTAAATCGAAGTTGTTTTGGGGAAACTGTTATATCAATTAAATTATCTACCATTATTGTCCTTCCTTACTCCCGAACCTCCCCCAGTTTCCCTGTGACACACCGAGCGAAGTCGAGGTGTTCCCTGTTCCCTGTTCAACACCCTACATTAACTTATCAAACAGCTCATCGCGAGGCGATCGATCTGACGGTTGTGATGGCTGAGAGGGCTGGGATGGGCGTGACATCGTAACTGTTGGTGGTGGTTGTTGTCCACGGGTTAGTTGTCGGCGACGCCAAGCTAAATGTAAGATATTAATCCCTATTTCCTGAGCTGTACGGATCGCTTCACGGGAAAGAACTTGCTTTTCATTGATTCCCCAAGCCTCCGATAAGTTACCGATCGCGACAATAATCCCCCCACCCCTTAAAATTTGAATCGGCTTTCTATTGATACGAGGTGTCGTGGCGAAGAGAAAGGGTTGAGTCCGCAGTAAGTCGTGACGGTCTAATTTTTCCAGGGGCGTTAACTGGGTTCCCATACTTTGAGCAAACTCTTGGAATCGACCCGCGATCGAATTCTTGCGTCTGGCTAACTCTGTAGCAATCATCTCTCGTTCACTGACAATATCTTGTCGGCATTGCTTTAATCTTGTATCCGTATCAATATTGGGGTTATCATCGATTTGGGTTAGCGCCTGTTCGAGTTCTTGGTAAACCTTGCTTAGGTCTTTAATCGCATTGCCTTGAATCCAATGTTTCAATCCTGCCGACGCTTCGACTAAAAGTGTACCTCCTGCCTTTAAATACTGTCGCAGCACCTCAAATTCTGATTCTCCTAATACCTGAACTTGGCGAGCGGTCATGAAAAATAAATCATACTCTAAAATAGCTTGTAGCTCTGCCGATTGTAAACTAAATTGTCCAATCGGGTCACTTCCCTGGAGGGTAGGGTAAAGTCCAGTGGTTGATTGCAAAAGATAGGAAAGATTCGATAAAATACGCTCATGTTCAGAGTCATCCACAGCTAACCCTTTGTACATGGCAACGTGAACGATCGCCTGAGGTCGAGCTTGGGGCTGAAGACGGTGGCGCAAGTCCAACTGGTTATAGCTAGGGGAGAAACTATTGACGGGCGCTTCCAGTTTAACTTTTCCAGCTTTGAGTAGAATCCGACAGAGTTCAACATCCCCTTCCGTAGGTGGACTTGCCTTTTCATCAATCCGAAATGTTTCGACGATTCTATCGGTAACTCTACGGGTGCGTAATTCGGCGGGATCTCTAAATTTAACCACCAAATACACCATCAAAGGTTCTTCTGAAGTGGCTTCTGAAGAAATCCGATAGGACATGGGTTCTGGCACTACGATAAAATTGCCAAATAAATCAATAGCAAGTCCCGGTTGAATTTCGACCCAACGTTCATCTCGATATTTCGCCACCACATCAGCGGGGGCGGGAACAACATAGACGCCCAACCCGAAGACAATTCCGGGCTGATATAGAGATTGGTAAAAGGTACTATGATACTGGCGGTGATAGTGGTGAGCTAACTGCCAACGTTGGGCATCAATTAGTAAGCCGTCTGTGACATGGAGACGTTCAAATTGTTGGAGAGATGGGGGAGGGAAGTGGTTAGTCATTGGTCATTTGTTATTTGTCATTCGTCATACTCGCTTCGCGAGAAGCCAGCTACGTCCTTCGTCATACTCGCTTCCCTTGAGAAGCCAGCTACGTCCTTCGTCATTCAATATAGAGTTCATAAGTACAAAAGGCGGGTTTTTCTTGGCGGATAATTTGATGCACTAATAATTCGTCAATTTTAGTCGGGGGTTCAGGGCGCAGTCGGACAATGAAATGATACGGTTGTCCGCCACCAATCAGGGAGTCTTGATTTAGGCGGGTGTTCCCCATCATAAATCCCTGACCAAACACTTCTTGAATACAAATATGCTTTTGATGTTCGGGAAGATGGTCATCTAAGGGTAAGTCCGTAAATAGATGCAGGTAAAATCGTAATCCCCGACGTGTACCCCGCCAGCGATAAATCTCCATCGCCTGACGAATCAGATAGCGCTGTCGCTGTAGGCTTAAAGCGGGGTTGAGTTGCCAACCTACCCAATGTGCCAGAAAGGGTAGAAGGGTTTCTGGTGTCATTAAGGGGTCGAGATACGCCCATAAAGCCTCCAGGGATTGTAAGGTAGGTTCAAAGGCTTGCTCGAAAATTTTCAGAAAGCGACCGATAAAATCGACTTCTTGATAAATTTCGGGTACAAAGTTTAGATATAAGCTACGAGGGCGAACATAGAGATTAAAGCTCGCCGATTCAACATGTTTGCTCCCCGTTCCCGATTGGCTGGAATAGACATAAATCTGACCGCGATAATCAAGACGGTGAGAGGGTTTAGTATCCCAATCCTGATTAGACTCAAAGAAATCGGTTGGCATATAAAAGCGAATCACCGCTTCCATGCGCCCCCCAGCACGAAGTTCTCGCCCTTCCATACCCAAACGATACCATTGGGAGGGAAAATCTCCCTGGATTTGAATATCTAAGTGTAAGGTTTGGTTGCTGAGGTTTTCCAGTTCTAGCAGCAGTTCACTCGGTTCTCCTGGATAGAGAGTGAGGTAGCAACCACGACGTTCTGTATCCCGCGATGCTTGGTTGAGTAAAGGTGCGGCTGACTCGCTTGACCCCGCAATCGGCTGAGGGGTAACCTCTGGCAACTGCATGGAGGTTAGTTGTAGGCGTAAGGGTAGTATATCGCGAGCTTGAGTCATACTAAATCCAGGTTAACTCCCCCTGTTTTGGTAAGTCGGTGGGGACAATTAACGTTAACGGTGGGGATCGTCATTTGTAATTCGTCATTCGTCATTTGGTCAGGGCGGGTTTTGTACAAACGTTGTCATCAATAGCGAAACTGGATTCCCTAAACCCGCCCCTACACATTCAAATTAGGTATTCTCCCCTACTTCATCCGAGCAACTCTACATCGTTCGGTCAGTGTATCTAATTGCATATACCATGGAGTGATTATAGCAGTGAATAACGACGGTTCCACTCAGGAGGTTAGTGAAAATAAACTCAACCCTATTAAGTTGTGTAAATACCTCTCAAACCCTTACATAAGACGTAGCTGGCTACTCAGAGGAAGTAAATATGACTCCCTCTACTGTTAACTTTTATTGTGCCTACCGACTTATCATTTCTGTCCCTTGCAAGTGCCGGTATTGATCGGTTGATCAACTTCCTTAAAAATCAGGATAAAGCTGATAAAACCTGACCGCCGCTAACTATAGCTTGATCCTTCGGGTGCAACTGAAGAATGGGCAACTGCAATTCTGCTCACTCTATAGCACTACGCACTAAGGTTAGGACAAATGAAGAAAAATTCAAATCGCTTGACCCTGAGCGAAGTCGAAGGGTCAATCCCTTGTAAGGTAAGCTTGTGTCTTCACTATTGCCTATGACACACCGAGCGAAGCCGAGGTGTTGCCTATTGCCTATTCCCTGGCGCGTAGCGCTATAACACTGATTCAACAAGTCCTCTTGAGTTTTCTGTGTCAATCTGTGTCCCTCACGATTTACTATTCTGTCTGTGCCATTTCCTTATCTGTAACCTCTGTGTTTTTGTCAAGAGCTTGTAATGATTTTTATCGTAAGTTTAACAAAATACTTCTGTCCAAGGGAACGTTGGGCGTGAGCTGAAAACCAGAACTTATACAATGTTTTACCAAGATTCAAGGGGTTTAGCTAGCTCGGAATTATTTTTATCCATAAAATATCCACCATAGATAATATACCTGGAAACCGCACATCGTTCTCACAATGGCTGAATCCCCTGAAAATTCGTAGATTATTCCGGAATACAGAGTAAAAAACGAACAATTATGATGTTGTGTTAAGACATCAAACAGATTTAAATATTTAACCCTTTATTGGGGAAAGAATAGTTTGAATTATTAGAACTTGACAAGTGTAGCCCAAACAACCTTAAGGAAAGCCAAAACTATGTCTGTTCTTCCGGTTATTTTGTTGTCGGTAAGAAGTAGAGATGTTACCGGGAGCCTGTCAGAGTTGCATATAATACCAAATCGGGGTTAGCTACCCCCGTTATAACCCAGTCCGCGCAGGCGGACTTTGTTTGTGTAGCAGCGATTTCAATCGCCTCTACTTGCTCACCCTTAGCGAAAATAGAGATATATTTTTTATAGAAAAAAAGGAGTGAATCCATGAGTCAAGTTAAAACCGTATCAGGACGAGGCGTTCCCGTTGTGGGGAATGATATTGATACCGACAGAATTATCCCCGCTCGCTATTTGCGCTGTGTTACCTTTGAGGGATTAGGAGACAAAGCCTTTGCCGATGACCGCACCCAAGCGAAAGGGCAACATCCGTTTGACCGTCCCCAGTATCAAGGGGCAGATATTTTAGTGGTTAATGGCAACTTTGGCTGTGGTTCTTCGCGGGAACATGCGCCCCAAGCACTAAAAAAATGGGGCATACAAGCTATTGTCGGTGAAAGTTTTGCGGAAATTTTCTTTGGTAACTGTTTAGCAATGGGGGTTCCTTGTGTTACGGCTGAACCGGAAACGGTGAAGCAGTTACAGAGAATCCTGGAAGAGAATCCGCAAGCGCCGGTAACGGTAGATTTGGAAGCTATGGATGTTCGCAGTGGTGACTTCCAAGCCTCTGTGTCAATGCCTGAAGGGGTTCGGCAAACCCTGATTGCAGGAACTTGGGATAGTTGCGGACAACTGGTGAAGCAAGTTGACCAGGTTCGGGAGACAGCGGCGAAGTTGCCTTATCTGAAGTGGGATACAGCGACAGTATAAGATGGGCGTTGTCTCATCTGGAATAGTAGGCTTGTAGTAGGGAACTTTAGCCCTACATGCTGCCCTGGTAACATGCGCGAATCCAACCTACTGGACTGACACAGCTAAAATTGTGGATTAGATTTGACCATTGAATCGGGCGCAAGTCTTTGCGCCCCTACGCTTTCTGGGTTTAAGCCGCTTTTTTGAGCGAATTATTTAGCAGCACAGTACCGCTAACATCAACACTCAAGTCTTTTCCTGGCACGTATCCTTTCTGCACCAACTGTTTATAGATAGTAAATGAAGTAATTCTGTGAATTTCCTGCATTATATCAGCAGGAATAAGATTCTCAACCGCCCAAATAATGGAGTCTGGCTCAAACCACATCACACGTTCAATACTGACAACCAACACCGCCGCAATATATTCAAGAGTCAGTTTGGTTGTTAAATCGGTAATCAGGGCTGACCCAATTTGGCTGTTGCGAGTCATGATTGCTCTCGCCATCCGGTCAGTTTCTCGGTCGAATTCCAAAGAGTTCATGCTGGGCTTTTGCTGTTTCTGCCTAGGATTTACGGGTCTGGAGTCTCCACCAGAATGTTTCTGTTTCGCCAAGTATACCCAAAGATAGATGTCAGTCGGTATAAAATGTGTATAAAAATAACATAATTTCACTCTTGAACGGCTGCCAACGCCACCTCTAGCGCCCGTTCTTTTTGCGGATCAGCGCCTTGGGCATATTCTGGGGAGAAGGGAACCAGGATATCGGGTGTTACTCCTTTCCCTTCTAGTCGTTCGTCTCCATTCACGTAGACATCAGCGACGGCGACGTAAAGCAAGCTACCATCGGACATGAGAAATGGACGCCCCGCTACCACAGCGCCAGGGGTTGGTGTACCGATAACGGGTCCAATATTGAATTGCTGAAAACCATAAGCCAGAATTTCTTTAGCGCTGCGGCTTCCGCCGTTTACAATCATAACGACGGGTTTATGCCAGCCTGCGTAGTGAGTATATTTTGTACCATCCCGGAAAATCGTGGTTAAGCTTAAGTTTGGAGCGGTGTAGATGTTCAGGGCGGTGAGTGGTGAACCTCCCCATCCATCTCTTAAGTCTACGACTAGAGTGTCTGCTTGTTTGAGACGACCATAGATGAGTTCTTCTTCAAGCTGTTCTTGATAGTCATCACTGGCATAAGACCAGATATGAATATACCCGATTTTTTTACCTTGTTGTTCAATTATCTCAGTGCTGGCGTCCATGGCGTCGAGATACATGGTGGTTGTATCCAGCAATTTAGGGGTGACGGTGATTTCTTGCTGACTGTTGGGATTTGGCGATCGCTGAATTAGGATTGGTACAGGTGTACCAGCTTGATCGGCAAAGGATTCAATGGCTTGGAAGGGGCGATTATCCACACTCAGAATGCGATCGCCTACCTTTAATCCGGCTTCAGCGGCTGGACTTCCTTCGAGAATAGCGCTGATAAAGGTTTGGGTGTCGATCGTTTTGGTGACGATACCAATGCCACTATACTCTATTTTGCCATTGGGAAAGAAGGGTTTGAGTTCTTGGCGTAAATCGCGGTTTCTGGGTGCAAAGATTCCTAAGACTTGGTAGTAGGCGGGTTGGTTGGGGATGTAGAGGTGGGTGTGAGAGGTATTGAGTTCAGACAGCATTTGATTGATCAGGGTAGCGGCGGCTTCCCTGGATTGGGTTTGGCGGATTTTGGGTTCATAGTCGTCTTTGATGGTTTGCCAGTTGACGCCGTTAAAGTTGGGGTCATAAAAGTTATCGTTGACGGTTTGCCAAACTTGGTTAAAGAGTTCCGTTTGAGGGTTGGTTGGTGTGGAATGGAGGGGGGAGTTGAGCCAGCTAAATAGGATTAGGCAAAGGCTAATTAGGGTGGTGATAATTAGGCGGTGATTTCGGGGAAGGGGAAATAGTTTCATAGTGGGAGAGAGATATAAGCCTAGAACTAAAGTTCTGGCTTAAAGCTTAAACCCGTTAAAACGGGTTCACAGGTTTATCCAGTAAGTTCGATCCTTACTTTAGCTTGAAGATGATAAGTTTATTGGCTGGCGTCCAAGTTGGCGTAAATATTGGGGTGAGAAGTTCTCGCGATCGCGCCGATTTTTTTTGTCTCAAGGCTTCACCCTCTTTCAACTGGAGTTATAAGCATTCACTCGTTTTTCGGCATCGTCAGATATAGCTGGATAAATTCTTCAGCCGCATCGGGATTAATTTGTCCTAGTGCTGTGCGAATTTCTAGGATGGTTTCACCACCAGGATCTCTGACTTCATTAACCCAACGGCTAACGTTGGCGTGTCCGACTCCCATCGCCGCCGCTAACTGATTTTGGCTGATGCCAAAAATTGATAGTGTCTGTTTGAGGGCTTTACCTGCTCTTCCCATATTTTTAATTATGTCAGAGAGTACCCTTAGCCCACAACATTATAGTCAAGTAGGAAGCTAGGTTAGTGCTGTTTAGATTGATTATACAATTGGCTGGCGATCGCGCTTTGTTTCTAGGGTTGTTTTGGCTAAGGTGGAATTGTGGTGATCAGGGGTGATTTCGGGTTTAGGGTTGAGAGGTGGAAAGGTTGGCTTTTTTAACGCAGAGGTTCGCAGAGGGAAAGCGCAGAGGTTCGCAGAGGGGTTGGCGGTGAGGGAAGTTTCTGATATCAATGTAGGGGCGGGTTTTACTGTTATCGTTTGTTTTCACCCGAATGTTAGTAAACCCGCCCTTTGCCAAGGTTTTATTGAGTCAACAGCTAGGTTAGTGCTGTTTAGATTGATTATACAATTTGCTGGCGATCACGCTTTGTTTTTAGGGTTGTTTTGGCTGAAGATTATTGGGGTTTAGGGTTGAGAGGTGGGAGGGTGTTTTTTTTAACGCAGAGGTTCGCAGAGGGAAAGCGCAGAGGTTCGCAGAGGGGTTGGCGGTGAGGGAAGTTTCTGATATCAATGTAGGGGCGGGTTTTACTGTTATCGTCTTTTTTCACCCGGATGTTAGTAAACCCGCCCTTTTACAAGGTGTTATTGAGTTAACGCAGTAGTTGGGCGGAGTGGTTACAGTATCAGATTTGTGAGTTGTTCAGGACTAAGATGTATCGCTGTCTCCAATTTGCACTTTAAGTGAAGCTTTTTATATCCCTACCCTCAAGAATTGTTCCTTGAAGATTGGCTCCATTAAGATTTACTTCTGAAAAGATTACACCATCCAAAATTGCATTGTGTAGATTCGCTCCGCTAAGATTTACTTCTCGCAAGGTTGCCTTTTCAAAATTTACTCTACTAAGATTGGCTCCACTAAGATTTACTTGTTGAAGATTGGCTTTGCTCAGATGTGCATTTTGAAGATTGGCTTCACTAAGATTTACTTGCTGAAGATTAGCCCCCTCAAGATCTGCCTTTTCGAGAGTTGTTTTGTAAAAGTTTACCTTATGAATAGTAGCACCCCAAAGAACGGCTATTTTTAAGCTTGTATTATGAAAATCTGCTTCAAAAAGTTGTGTATAAAAAAGAAAGCATTTGTTCAAATTTAAAAAACTCAGGCATTTCGTTGCAAGGACATTTTCTAAAGACAATCTATTGAGTTGTAGCCTTGATATCCATATTGCAAAAGAACCTGGCAAAAGCCAATTAATATCTGATATTTCCCTTGTCGCTCTCGCGCAAGCATTTAAGACAGCCAATAACGCTTCCTCTGCATTTCGTGCCTGTCGCATTTCTTCCTGAAAATTCGGTCTAGGATTCAAACCCTCCATTGGCATTCCATGAAGCAGCATAAACTCAATCAAACGACATAATGTTTTCTGCCAATCGCGAACCTCTGATAAATCCTGTAAACGCATTTCATCACAGACGAATTGAAACAGGTATTCATCCATCGCTGATAAACCGCAGAGAGTCGCCCACCTGACTAAGGCATCCCGTTCATCACAACCTTTGCGAAAGTTTTTATTACGTTCTTCTAAATCTTCATGGATAAGCCGAACTCCTTCAACAATACGTTTCGCTGTCAGATATTCCCCGAAACTCTTGTGGGTAAACTCAAAGGTTTTTTCTCGATCTCGTACCTCTCCACTTTCGCGAAAGTAAAAAGCAGTCAGCAAACGAGTGATACTCGCTCTTGAATCTTCTTGTAAGGTGGCTTGAAAGCGATCTAAAATCAGCCTGAGTCCACTATTATCGCAATGAGCCTCAATTTCTTTGACACTGGTTGTCCTACCATCTCCATGCCAGCAAGCGAGGGCAATTTCTTCAAGAATCGCGATAAACTCGTATTTTTCAATCCCCTCAGTCAAACGATAGCCATGCTTTTCATACCCTCGCTCGTAAACAGCATCCAGCAAATCAGCATAGATTTCATTCAGATTCGTATCTTTCGAGAATCGCAGCTTATCCCGTTCAAAGCTTAATGCTACTAAATAATTTAATAAGGGCTGTGCTGTAATTTCAACCAAATTATCTTTATCTAATTCTGGCGGTAAACCATCATAATGCTTACCTTTTGCCTTAGCATAAGACTGCCACCAAACCTGGCGTTGGTCTTTCTCCAGGAAATTTTTATCATCAATATATTTTGGGCGATCTCTTTCTTTTTTTGTTACAAAATATGGCAGAATATACAGCAGTTGACGCGGTTGGCGAAACTTGCTGCGGTTCGCCTGTACCACGACTTCCCGTCCTGTAATCAAAACCTGTAAGCGAAGATGCTGATAATTAAATCGGTCAACTTCGCGCCGGACTTCTTCGACAAACTCTTTAGCCGTTTGTTCGGCAATTTTGCCCTGCATTGATAGCTCATCTAAGCCATCAAAGATAACCAGTAATCGCGATTCCCCATTTTCTCTGTCCAAGGGATTGTGAGACAAGAACCCTTCAATCTGGACAAACTCCCCTACCGCTTTTACCAAGTCATCCGATAGTCTAAATAAGTGGAGGGGAATAAACAGAACTAGAATTTCTCCCTTTTCCGCCTGTTGTGCGGCAAAGATTTTAGCAAAGGATGACTTACCACTTCCGGGTCCTCCACTGATTAAGCGAATCGCATCATCGGCTTCAGCATTTTGTAACCAGGTTTCTAGTTCACTATTGAGATCTACGATAACTCGTTCATAGTCTTTACTTTCTATAATCCCTCGTTCTAATTTTCGCTCCGATTGTCCCGCCACCTCTCGCTCATAATAGGCTCGTAATGACACATAAACTTGTTTTAGACTAAACGCTTCCCAAAATATCGGTTCATCCACCCGCTTTTGCAGCCGTGCGCGATACCTTAGCCATCCCTGTTCTCGTCTTGTGGCTGGAGTGAAGGGTGTATCCAGAACTTCTTTTAGGGCAATATAATCTTGGGAACGCTCAACCCATTGGTCATTTAAGGCAAAAACAAAGTAAGCGGGAAGACGACTACTGATCATTTCAGCTTCAACCTTTTTCTCCACATACGCCTCTAACCACTGAGCAAACCCCGTCTTCGCTTCTTGCACAATCGGCAAGTTTTGGGGACGCTGGAAAAAGTCGGGGTTAAGGATTAACTCGTTACTGGTTAACGATGCATTGAGATGGTTGTATAATTCAGTCAGATTATCGGGTTTATGGATTAAGAGTTCCCTATTTTCATGTAACAAGTCTTGTATCGCTTGCATCAGGGAACGCACAATCAGCAATCCAGCAATTTCTCCTGGTTTTGCTTCTAATCCCAGATTTTCGAGAACCTCAACGCCACTCTCGGCGAAGTCATCCCATTTCAGAAACGCGCCGTTAATGGCGGCTTTACCCAGTGAGGCGAATAAACGCTTGGGATTGGCTTTTATCTCTTTTTTCCAGACTGAAACAGACTGTTCGACTTTAATTCCTGGTTCCCTTGCCATAAAATTAATGGATGAAAGATTGTGCTGTTTCTAGCCTAACTAACTTTTTCAGTGATTCGCTGTTGATGGGGAAGGTTAGATTAATAATGATTGGAACCGAGGCACAAATATTAGGGTAGCAGTGTAGCGCTTATCCCATAACAGCCCTCACCCCCAACCCCTCTCCCAAGCTTGGGAGAGGGGAGTCTCATGTCGTCGATTTGCTTAGATTTTCTGGGCGCAAGCCTTGCGCCCCTACAAGCTGTTGGCACAAACTATCACACCCTGCTCAAACCTCTGTCCCCTAAAGCGTTAACCTCTGCGTTCTCTGTTTGCTAAACTCAACCGTTAACTTTAATTTTCGTCCGACTACTGACAGCAAAGATTACTGACAAGGTGTTAACTGAGCCAAGCGCAAGGCAATTTCATCAATCGCCCCCACTAAAACCTGTCCCGATTGAGACGGTTGATTCACCATAATGCTAAACAAAATTTTCCCATAATAGGGATGATCTAAATACCCAGACAGACTTCTTACTCCTCGTAATGTCCCCGTTTTTGCCCGAATTATGCCTTGAGTTTCAGGTAATCGCAAGCGATTTCTCAGGGTTCCATTTACCCCGGAAACGGGTAAGGAACGATAAAATAAATCATTTCCTTTGGCATACATCATCGCTTTTAATGTCGAGATTAATGCTTGCGGTGTGGCTACATTCTGTCGGGATAAACCTGAACCATCAACTTGACGAAAACTATTGGGGTCAACACCTAAAGGTGCTAACGTCTGCTTCACAGCCGAGGGTCCACCAATGTAACGCAGTAGGCTATCCGCATAGCTGTTACTGCTTCTTTGGTTGGTGACTGTCACCCATTCATCTAACGATTTCGATTGAATTAAGGCTCGCGAATCCAGCCGTTGTAAAGCGGCGGCGGTGGTAAAGAGTTTGTTATTGGAGGCGGGGATGAGAAATTGATTGGCGTTGTGGCTGTAGGAAATCGCCGGATTCGATACCGATTCCACCACAATCCCCCATTTGCCCCCCGCTAAATTGGGACGATTAATGATTGAGTCGATATACAGTCCCAAAAAATCGGGACAAACGCCACTTGTTCGACGTTCTGGAGGCGGAACAAAAATTTCAATCGAGTCGGCGCTTTTGGTTAAATTAGCCGCCGTTGTCGCCCTGGCGATGCTGGGAGTCATGACATTACCCATCGCCATCACACCGACGGTGAGCATGGCTAGGGATTGCTTCTGCCAAGGATTCATTGGTTTCATCGTTTGCAAGTCTTTACAATCTGGGCATCGTTTTGGGAGCATGAGCAAAGCGCGATCGCTAATTGAGCAAGATAACATGATGCGGCTCATTGCGGCGCGATAAGTCTGCTCTCTCTGGTGAGAATGCACGGACGTAGCATACTACGTCTCTACACCACTCCATCAATTGCCAGGAATTATCCCTGAACACTGAACACCTTAGATCAACAGGGACAGGGATTATGTTCCCGTCATTTTGATTTATGTCGTGGTTTTACTGGCTCAAACCTTTGTCCTCAGGACAGTTTGCCGTTTTTCCAGGAAACTTTCTTTTTCCGCCAATCTCCCCATCCCCCCATCACCTTAAGTTCGACACCCATGGTTGTGCCGATAACCCTACCTTATCCAGTTCCCTGTCTGAAGATGACGCCGAACGGTTTCTACACAAAAATCAACATTCTTGAAAGTAGCCGATTAAAAATTAAACATTATTTAAAGAAGAACAATTGACAAACCCGCAAAAATGTGAATTTAAAATAATCTTGTCAATAAATTAAACCTGTATTATAGTTAGGAGTCCTGGCATTATTAGTGCTTGATTTGACTAATCGGTTGGAGAGCCAAACAGAATGGCAAAGTATTTCTTAATCGAATCAAGGAGTTCCTTTGATTCAACCCAAGTGACTCAAAATTATCAGTTGGCATCAGATTTAGCTAATGCCGGAAATGAAACCACCTTGTTTCTGGTGGAAAATGGCGTATTAGCGGCTCGTGCAGCGGCAGCGAATGGTTTAGCAAGTCTCAACGCGGTCAATGTATTAGCAGATGATTTTTCCCTGAGAGAACGCGGTATCTCAGAGACAGAACTAGGCAATGGTGTGCAAGTGGCTAGCATTGCGGCTGTGGTTGATGCCATGGCAGAAGGACAAAAAACGATTTGGCTGTAACTGAAGATAAGTGAAAAAATGAGTACCAAAACCTTAACCTTTTCAATTATGGATGGTCCTTTTGAACAAGCAAGGACAACCACAGCGTTTCGGATGATTCATGAAGCAATTGAACGTGGGTATAATGTGAATGTTTTTGCTTACGAAGGGGCAGTTTCTTTAGCCTTTGCTCATCAAAAACCCCACGCGAATGCGGTTCATGGGAGAAGTGTGGAGGAAGAAGATCATCCTTTAACTAAAGATTGGATTGCGGCACTCCAGGAAAAAGCCAAAGCAAAGGGGTGTCAATTAGATTGGATTAATTGTGGGCTTTGTGTAGATGAGCGAGGGGTAAACGAGGCGATTGATGGCTGTCGTCGTGGTGCGCCGAGTGATTTATGGAAATGGGCGAGTGAGTCGGATGGAACGTTAATTATTGGCACGAAATAGAAAGGATTGGAGATATTAAGATGAAAGCGCTACAAATCATTGAATCTGCCTATCGCTGTACGATTGAAGAACAAGATGATCCGTCTGTTTGGATTTCTCAAGCGATGAAAGGCGCTGGTGCGGATTTAGATATTTTGCTGAGAGGGAATGCGGTGAATTATGCCGTAAGTGGACAGGATGCGTCTGGACTGGTGTTTGGGAATAAGGCACAAACCCAGCCGCCTAAACTGGATCAAGATTTGCAGCGGGCAATAGAGAAGGGAATTACGGTTTATATTGTGGCAGATGATGTCAAATCTCGTGGGATTCCTGAAGGGAAAATGATTAACGGTGTGACTCAAGTGGCGGGTCAGGATTTGCCAGGATTATTTGGGAATTACGATCAAATTTGGCATTGGTAAAAGTTAGCGGTTATGTAGAGACATTCCAGCGAAACGTCTTTATACATTCGTTAGTAGGGGCAGGTTTAGCCCATTTAGCTGAAGTTCCCCTTTGACAAATCGCTACACCGTATGCGTATCTTGGCTTAGGGCGATTTGGCTTTGGGCGTCACTGGGTACAAATCAGGCTGACGCCCAATAAATCTAAAGCCTTTCTTTGTACAGGAGTTGGTTCGGT